>JBQCEI010000877.1:0-2509 GCA_051960375.1 Aureliella sp.
ATTTCTTAAGCCGGTGCTGAATCCCAGTACTTCCACCAACGAACACCAGGATCCATTCACTCAGGTATACGAGGATACCAATCAAAGGAAACTTTTTCAGTACAGCTATCAAATTCCGAACGACACTGATCCCACGAAGACTGCCGCGGCGGGTCTCAAGTGGCAAGTCAGTAGTGCGTCGTCGGGAGTGCCAGATCCGCAGATTGACCGCATCATGTGGTTCGCGAATCTGGATCCAAACGGTTCTGGGGTCAACGCTGGGTTGCCGACTGGCGTCACAGCAGACCAGGTCTTCCGCTGGACCGGTGGCAGCAACGCCCGGGTTCGCGGCGGCCAGTATTTGGTCGTCGGTCCGCGGAAGACGACTTACCTGGGCAGTAAAGTTCAGTCTGGCTCGCCACATCATATGCCGAGCAATCACCGGTTCGAATTTAACGATCAGTGGAACTGGCTGCATATCTGGAATCAGAACAACGAACCGGCGATGTGGGCTCAACCGAACAAAAATTCCACTAAGCCGAAGCCGACTGCGACGGTGCCACCGCCCAAGATCGCAAACAACACGCCGATCGATGCTAAGTTCGATGCTGCTTTCGCCGACCGCGTGCGCGAATGCGTCTGCATGACGGCCGGCATGCCTGTGCCCGATACTTGGCCCAATTCTAAGTCGGATCCCGACTTCAAAATAACCCATATCGGCCTCAACGTTTCCGAGCCGACGCGCGACAACTACTATGACGAACCTCTCTATATTCTCAACAGTAACGACTCGACCGATCCGTCGGATCCAGAGAACAACGCCGTAAGTTTTAAAACACTGGGCAAGGACGCCTATATCGATTGGTCGTCCGGAAACGGCAGCGGTTCGTCACGGCCTCCCTTTGACAAGACTAAATACCTTGGAAAAAACAACTGGGATGATCCCGCTAACACCAAGGACTATCCCGAAATTAAGACACAGCGCAACTGGACAGCCGCTGCGTTGCAGCGACTGGCCGATCCGCAGCGGCCCTATCACCAGATTTACAATCCCTACATTACGGTCGACTGGATGTCGATTGACTTGACGGTGTTCTCGGGTGAAGAGACGCTCGGTCCTGACAAGCCTATTTATTTGGCCAGTCGTCATAAAACCGGTGCGATGCTGCAGCCCAGCCAGGCTTTCCAGCCTGCAAATAGCGGCGCCAACTCGCCACTGGCCGGCAACACGTTCTACTCGTATCACTCAGAGCTAAACACTGTGGCATCGACTAAGGCGACGCCCACGACGCCCGTTCGTTTTAGCTATGAACTGCAGTCGGAGTATTACGCTTCCACAAGCGGCGGAGCCGTCGCGCAACCTCGAAGTGGTACCGCCCAGTTTTCAACCTTCGGTTATCTGAATCCTCGATTCGTGATACGCGGAACCGGCGCTGCACAAATGCCGCCGGTCACGGGGATGGATGACTATAAGTTCGATTGGTATTTCCTGGGCGCGCCGGGGCCCAATCCCTGGGCCGTGCAGCAGTCACCGACCGGGGACGTGGTGCTCAAGGCTCCTCTGGCGCCTTACCATGCCAATCGGGACTTCGTCAGCCAATATGAGCTCACCAGCGTGCCGCTTAGTGCGCCGGGGCAGTTCTTCCAAGATTTCTCGGTGCAGCCGTATGTGCCGAGTAGTTCTCCGGTGCCCGTGTTCAACTACGTATTGGACTTCGAAGATCTGTATCTGCCTGCGGTGACACCGCCGGCAAAGGCAGCGGTGGGACAAGAGCGATCTTCAGCGCTGCTTCTGGAGTGTGTCGATGTGCCGAGTCCCTGGGTTGATTCCTGGAAGGTCGTCGATCCTCAGTCAGTACGGGGGTATCCGCTGGGAAGCGCCACTCCGCAGCAGGTCTCGCAAACGATGCTGTTTGAGAACTACCGCGCGCCGTACAACGCCATCCCCACATTCCGCGAGCCAGGTAAGGTCAACTTGAATACCGCAACCGAGCCGCTGGTTTTCCGCGGACTGATGTGGAATATGATGACGCCTATTTCCGACCGAACCTTGACCACCTCTACGACGCCTTTTGAGAGCTCTTTGCGGCTGGAGCGGCAAGGTTTCACTGCAGGATCTTCCGGCATTACCGATGCTAATCCTCACTTGCATCAAGACAGTCCTACGGAGTTCGGGCGACTCTTTACCAGTGCACTGACTCCGGATAAGTTCCCGGATGCCGCACAAATGTCGTCCCGTTCATCGGATGTTGGGCTCTTGCGTAGGCGCCCGTTGTTCAATGGAATGCGGCTGTTCGATGTTGCTGAGAAAGGCGTGTTCCCCGACTCCACCGTGAACCTCAAGCCAGCCAACTGGCAGTACAACACCTCGATCCCACTCAACTCGTTCATCTATAACTATCCAGTGTCACGGATGGCGAACTTGACGACCGATCGCTCGAACGTGTTTGCTATTCGCATGACGATCGGGTACTTCGAGTACGACCCGACACCAAACCCTTCAAACGGCTTCGTGCCTGGGTTGGGGGCA
>JBQCEI010000878.1:0-2776 GCA_051960375.1 Aureliella sp.
CAGCCGCCGAAGCAGCCGCGCATGATCGTCACCGAATCCTTGATCATCTCGTGAGCCGGAATCGGTTCGCTGTAGGTCGGATGCGGCCGCCGCGTGTACGGCAAGCCATAGATGCGATCCATCGCCGCTTCGGAGATCGGCAACTGGGGCGGATTGACAACGACCGCCTGGGTGCCGTGCTGCTGGAGCAACCGCCGTGCGTTGTAGGGGTTGGTTTCCTGGTGAATGATGCGCGTCGCTTCGGCGAACAGCCGTTTGTCTGCGGCAACTTCTTCGAAGCTCGGCAGCTTGAGCGCATCCTCGGGCGGAGCCTCCGAGGCGCCGAGCGCGTAAGCCAGGCCGCGCATGTCGCGAAGCTGCTTGACCGTTTCTCCGGCGGCCAGGCGCTGCGCGATTTCGACGATTGCGTTTTCGCCCATGCCGAAGACGACCAGGTCGGCCTTGCTGTCGAGCAAGATGCTGCGACGGACTTTGTCGCTCCAATAATCGTAGTGGGCCAGGCGGCGGAGCGACGCTTCGACGCCACCGGCGATCACCGGCACCCCTTTGTACGCCTCGCGGGCTCGCTGGCAGTAGCTGAGCGTCGCGCGATCGGGCCGTAGACCAATTTTGCCACCGGGCGAATAGGCGTCGTCGTTGCGCACCTTTTTGTTCGCCGTGTAATGATTGATCATCGAATCCATGTTGCCCGCGCTGATGGCATAGAACAGCCGCGGACGGCCGAAGCGTTGCCAGTCGGTGCACGAGTGCCAATCGGGCTGCGAGACGATACCGATGCGAAAGCCGGCCGCTTCGAGCACTCGGCCCAGAATGGCCATCGCAAAGCTCGGATGATCGACGTACGCGTCCCCGGTGACGAACACGATATCGACTTCGTCCCAGCCGCGCTCGCGGGCTTCCTCGGCCGTCATCGGCAAGGGACGCTTGGCCAGCGGGCCGGTCGGCTTGCGGCCGCCACTTGCGCCGCTAGCACTGGGGAGACTGGTCAGAAAACGATCAGCCGGCTGAGATGCCCCTTGCGGGCCCTCGTTGAGAACAGGTAGCTCAAGCATGCAGAGAGATTTTCGATTCTTGGCAGTGAGAGCCCCGATTGGACGCTTTCGCTGGAGCGCTTGGCCGGGGGGCCTCTGGTTAAAAAAAGCCAATTCTGCAGAGAACTGGGCGATCTCACGATTATAGGACGACGTCTAGAGATTGTCGAAAGCAAATGGTGTCCGCGGGGCGGGCGAGGGTAGCCTCCGAGGCGGCAAGGGGTGTTTTGCCCTTAAATTTCGCGGTGACACGGGTATGATGGCGGTGTCACTCCGGTCTCGTTCCCAGGCTCCGCCTGGGAACGCTCTGTCCGCGAGGCTCTGCCTCGCTGCAGCGCGGTCGTGCGTGACTCCAGGTTCGGGGAGGCAGAGCCTCCAAGACAGTGCGTTCCCAGGCAGAGCCTGGAACGAGCGATGAAGCGAGGACTTGCAGTTTTGAGTTTGGACAAGCGGGTGGTACTGGCGATGAGCGGGGGGGTGGACAGCTCGGTGGCTGCCCATTTGCTGCTGCGCGCCGGGTATGAGGTCATCGGCGTCTTCATGCGGCACGGCGAAGCGTCGGCTGCGAGCTGCCAGGTGGAAAGCACCGGCAAGAACCCGCTGCTGCCGATTCTGCAGGGGCGCTCCGATCACAAGCAAGGTTGCTGCAGCGCCTCGGACGCCCTCGACGCTCGCCGCGTGGCCGATCGACTTGGCATTCCGTTCTACGCTCTCGACTTGCAGGCCGACTTCAGCCGCATCGTCCACTATTTCGTCGACGAGTACACCCGCGGCCGCACGCCCAATCCGTGTGTCCAGTGCAACAACTGGATCAAGTTCGGCCGCTTGTTCGATTACGCCGACAGCGTCGATGCGCATTTTGTTGCCACCGGACACTACGCTCGGATGGACACTTCCAGCGGCGAGCCGGCGCTGCTCCGGGGCATCGACGACCACAAGGATCAGTCGTACGCCTTGGCCGGCATCGATCGCCAATACCTCAGCCGCATGTTGCTGCCGGTTGGCAATTACGAAAAACCGCACATTCGCGAAATGGCCGCTGAAGTGGGCCTGCGCGTCGCCGAAAAACGCGATAGCCAAGAGATCTGCTTCGTCGCCAGCGGCAAGCACGACGAGTTCGTGCGCGAGCGTTCGAGCGGGTCGACCGCCGGCGAGATCGTCACCTGCGACGGCCGCGTCGTCGGCAAGCACGAAGGCATCGAAGGCTTTACCATTGGCCAGCGCAAAGGACTCGGCATTGCGCTCGGCGAGCCGCACTTCGTAACTCGCATCGAGCCCGACACGCGCCGCGTCGTCATCGGCCCGAAGACGGCGCTCGAGCGACCGAGCCTGCGGGCCGAGCGGATGAACTGGCTGATCGAGCCGCCCAGCGAGCCGCTGCACGTCGCAGCGCAGATTCGCTACAACAGCCGCGCTGTCCCCTGCACCGCCGTCCCGGTTGCCGGCGGCGCCGAGATGGAAGTTCATTTCGACCAGCCCGCCTCGGGCGTCGCGCCGGGCCAGCTGTGCGTGCTCTACGATGGGCCGCGGGTGCTCGGAGGAGGCTGGATCGCTTGAGCTTGACCAACACATCTTCGAGGAGACGATTACCAAGGCTGAACATATCTCCGCTCCGCTCCGCCCCCCCCGGGGGCCCGGCCGCCCCCCCCCGGGGGGGGGGGGGGGGGGGGGGGAAAGAAAAAAGGAGAGAAAAAAAAAATAATAAAAACACAAACCAACCGGTGAGGGTGTGTTTTGTGGTGTTG
>JBQCEI010000879.1:0-3213 GCA_051960375.1 Aureliella sp.
TCGGCATCACGCGCGTTTACGAAAACGACGGCGGCGTGCTGATCGTCAGCGTTGCGCCGGGCGGCCCGGCCGAAAAGGCGGGCCTGCGTGGATTTAAGCTCAAGACGAAAACCTTGCGGCAGGGTCCGTTCCGCTACGAACAATCGGTCGTCGATCCCGACTCAGCCGACTTGATCACCGCCGCCAACGGCAAATCGGTCCGCACCGCCGACGAACTGCTCGAGATTATCGAAAGCTCGCAGCCCGGCGGCGTGGTAACGCTGACGATCGTCCGCGACGGCCAAACCCAAAACGTCAGCGTCACCCTCGGCTCGAGCGAACCACTCGGCGAGCGGTAAGGGCTACTCGTTCCCAGGCTCCGCCTGGGAACGCACTGTCTTCGAGGCTCCGCCTCGCAGCACCTGCCCTGACGCGCCGCCCAACAATCAGCCGCCGGGCGTTAGCCCGCGGTTGGCCGCAAGCAACCGGACGCTAACGCGTGCCGGCTGATTCCTTTACTGCACACCGCTGGCGCGGGTTCTAAGGAGGCAGAGCCTCCAAGACCGTGCGTTCCCAGGCGGAGCCTGGGAACGAGGTAGAAAAGAGGCCGTCCCCGTGGCGGCCTCATCTGTTAAACTGTCCGTTTCGAAACCTTTCCCCAACTGCCCCCGGGTCGGAGCCGAATCGTCCATGTCCGCAGCTGTCTCCAGCATCAACGCCGCCGAGTGGATTGGCCAGACCGACGGCCACTTGCGCCTGATCGATCAAACTCAGCTGCCGGGCTCACTCACCTACATCGACTGCCGCGAAGTGGAACAGCTCTGGGAGGCGATCAAGTCGCTGCGCGTTCGCGGCGCGCCGGCGATCGGCATCGCGGCTGCCTTCGGCGTCTGCCTGGGCGCGGCGGCTTCGGCCGATGACAGCCGCGAGGCGGTCAGCCGAAGCGGGTTGGCAGCCATCGAGCGCTTGGCGACCAGCCGTCCGACGGCGGTCAATCTCTTCTGGGCCCTCGAGCGCATGCAGCGGGTGATCGAGAGCTCGCCGGCGGACCAAAGCGGCAGCGAGCTCCGCCAGCGCTTGCTCGAGGAAGCTCGCGCCATTCAGGAGGAAGATCGCGCCAGGTGCCAAGCGATCGGCGAGCACGGCGCGAGCTTGATCGGCGAGAAGGCGACGCTGATGACGCACTGCAATGCGGGCGGCTTGGCCACCGCCGCGCTCGGCACCGCGCTGAGCGTCATGTTCAGTTGCCAGGACCAAGGCAAGCAGATCTCCGTCTTCGTCGACGAGACGCGACCGCTGTGGCAAGGTGCGCGATTGACCGCGTGGGAATTGATGCAGCGGCAAATTCCGGCGACGATCATCTGCGATTCGATGGCCGGCTATGTGATGAGCTCGCGGCCGGTCAGCGCGGTGATCGTGGGCGCCGACCGCATCACCGCCAACGGCGACGTGGCCAACAAGATCGGCACTTACAGCCTGGCCGTGCTGGCTCGGCATCACGGCATTCCGTTTTATGTGGCCGCTCCGAGCAGCACGTTCGATCTGGCGCTCGCTTCGGGCAATGAGATCCCGATCGAAGAGCGCGATCCGCGCGAGATCACCGAGCCGAGCGGCGTGCGCATCGCCCCGGCCGGCGCCGCCGCCTTCAATCCCGCCATCGACGTCACCCCCGCCGAACTCGTCACCGCCCAGATCACCGAACGAGGTATCATCAGCCCGGTAACCCAAGAAAACATCCAGGCGATGCTGAGGTAGCGCACCTCCTCGTTCCCAGGCTCTGCCTGGGAACGCACCGTCTTCGAGGCTCTGCCTCGCAGAAGCTGCCCCGACGCGCCGCGCAACAATCAGCCGCCGGGCGTTAGCCCGCGGATTGCCGAAAGAAACCGGAAGCTACCACGTGCCGGCTGATGCAATCCTATACTGCATACCGCTCGCGCGGGTTCAAAGGAGGCGGAGCCTCCAAGACAGTGCGTTCCCAGGCGGAGCCTGGGAACGAGGGTTAGGGCACCTCGCGATAAGCCTGCACCTCAAACGGATTGTCGCGATAAGCATCGCCGCCGCGCAGCCACTGCCAGGCCGATGCGAGCAGATAGGCCGGGCCCATCAGCGGCCCCCAGCGCTCGAACTGCCGCACATGCACGCGCTCGTGCAGACAACACAGATCGAGCCCGCTGGCGGTCTGGCCGATGATCACATGCCCGAGCGTCATCCCCAGCGTGTAGGGCCCGGTCGGGAGCCGCCTCACCAGCCAGGCTGTCGCGCCGCCGTAGAACTCCAAGGCGCCAGCTCGCAGCCGCCCGCGCCCGCCGGTCAAGATGCCCAGCAGACCGATGGCGATCCCAGCCAGCGTGTACGGGCTGGCCCAGGTGACGAGCAACGTCTTCCCAACCGCTTTCCCTACCGATTGCCACAGCCCCATCGCGCATCATCCTTCCTGTATCACAACATCGGCCGCAGGACGCCCGCCCGCGGTTGGCAGTTTTAAAGTTACGCTCTTCGCGCAGTTTGTGTGGCACTGGCTATGCCAGTGCCTCTTTTTTCGAAGTTTGTCGTTCGGGCCCCCAGAGGTTCGCCAATGACGAAGAGTGTTGCCAGAGCGCTCAGCAAAGGCTGAATTGGTATTGGAACACTTTCCAGGCCTCCCGGCGCTTCAACTTCGACGCGGAAGACACTGGCATAGCCAGTGCCACACTGAGAAATGCGGAACTTCAAAAGCCGGCTGATTGGTCTCTTCGTGCCTTGGTGGTGAATTGTTTTCGGGTCCACCGCGGACCGTCTATCATATGCAGGCCCCTCTTGGAGCGTTGCCAGTCCGATTCCTTCACTTGCGGAGAACTGTGTCATGATTCATCACAGCAAGCAGACGCGGCGCCAATTCGCTACGACGGTAGCAGCAGTCGGAGCCGGCGCGGCGCTGGGCCTCAAGCCGCAGCGCTCGCATGCGGCGGCCAAGCAGCGACTGCGGATCGCCTTCATCGGCGTCGGCGGTCGAGGCGGCAGCAACCTGGCGACGATCGCCGGCCAGAGCGATGTTGAAGTCGTCGCGCTATGCGACGTCAATGCACGCAACCTCCGCGCCGCAGCCAAGAATCACCCCGACGCGAAAACGTATAGCGACTTCCGAGTGCTGTACGACGACTTGAAAGGCTACGATGCGGTGGTCGTCAGCACCACCGAGCACACGCACGCTTTCGCAACGCTGCCCGCCTTGCGCATGGGCAAGCACGTGTACTG
>JBQCEI010000880.1:0-12851 GCA_051960375.1 Aureliella sp.
TGGCTTGTTTCCTAGATCGAGTAATGTAAATGGCTCTTGGAACGTTCTCTTCCTTGGCCAATTGCACACTTCGAGGCGAAGAGCACTGGCAGAGCCAGTGCCACACAATAGCGAGAGCTCAGACTACTGCGTCATGCGCTTGAGCATTGATTCGCCGAGGCTCGGGCAGAGGGCCATCAGCCAGACGAGTAGATTCGCTTTGCGGGGACGGATGATTTGCAGTTTGCGCTGGGCTGCGGCCCGCAAGATGTCCTGGGCGAGGCGGTCGGGATCGAGGCCGCGGAGTTTGGCGCCGCCGCCGCCGCGGAGAGCTTCCGCTGGCACGTCGGCGGCTGTGGCCAGATGCGCGTAGCGCGAGCCCTCCTGATCGGCGCGGGCGATCGGGCCTGGGCAGGCCAGCATCACATGCACGCCTTGTTCTTTGAGCTCCAATCGCAGTTGCTGCGTCAACGCCCGCAGCGCATGCTTCGCAAGTGAATAGCCGCCGAGAAACCGCGGCGCGAAATGAGAGGAGAGCGAGCCGATGTTGACGATCACGCCTCCGCGAGACATCTCACCTGCCAAGGCTTGCACGCTATGCAGCGGCCCATGGACGTTGGCCCGAATGAGTTCATCGAGCCGCTCATCGGTCAACTTCAGCGCCGCGCCGCGGTCGCTCAGTCCGACGGCATTGATCAGCAAATCGATTGGCAGGCCGAGCCCCTGGACGTGTTCGCCCACGCGGTGCGAACCGTACGGGATGCTCACATCGGCTGCGCACAAACTAAAACGGGTGGCGGGCCAGCGACGAGCCAACTCGCGCTCGGCTATCTCGAGGCGCTTCAGATCGCGAGCGACCAGCACCACATGGGCGGCTCCTTGCCCGGCTAGCGCCTCGACCAGACTCCGTCCCAGCCCGACCGAAGCCCCGACGACGACCGCCCTCTTGCCGGACCAGAAGGATTTCGTGATCGGTCGTCGAGAGTTCAGGCTCACTTGTCTCTATCCTTTGCGCTGTGCGTTCCCCACTTCTTCGTGTGGCACTGGCTATGCCAGTGTCCTCTGCTTCGAAGTACCAACGGCAGAAGTCCCCGCAAAGCGTTCCAGTGCCAACCCCACCTCCTCGTGGGCGCCGTCAGACAGCTTGTAGTTGGCACGCGTTCTCTGTGCTGGACGCTCAAGACTTCGAAACAAGAGCCACTGGCATAGCCAGTGCCACACAGACGCGTGCTCTGCGTCCCGCCACGGTAAAAATGGGCACTGGACATGCAGTGGGGATCGTCCTTACGCACACCGCCGGCGTGTGCTAAAGTCGCCAGTGCCAATCGTTGGCTGTTCAAACCACGCATGTTCGCTATGGAAGCCATCTATGTCAACCGTTCGTCCCAATCTGTCGCAAGCACGCACCAAAATCGTGGCCACGATGGGACCCGCCTGTGAAGACGACGCCGTGCTGATCGACATGGTCAACCATGGCGTCGACATTTTTCGCATCAACGCCGCTCACGGCACGCGCCCGGACTTCGAAAAGAAGCTGGCCGCCGTGAAGCGCGTCCGCGAGGCGACCGCTTTTCCGGTCGCAGTCCTGCTCGACCTGGCCGGGCCGAAGATCCGCCTCGGGCAGCTCCTGCAAGATCCGCTGGATGTCGAGCCAGGGCAGCAACTGACGTTCGTGCGCGGCGAAAATGTGCAGGCACCGGAAGAATTGTGCAGCAACTACACGCGGCTGCTGGACGAAGTCAGCGTCGGCGACAAAATTATGCTGGCCGACGGCACGATCAGCCTGCAGGTCACCGACCGCACCCGCGATCGCGTCGGTTGCCGCGTGCTGACCGCCGGCACGATTCGCTCGCGGCAAGGCATCAATCTGCCCGGCGTGACGCTGAGCGTTTCGGCGATGCGGCCCGAAGATGTCGAAAATGCGATGTGGGCCGCTCGCAACGAGATCGACTTCATCAGCCTCAGCTTCGTGCGCTCTGCCCAAGACGTCTCATCGCTGAAAAACTTGCTGAGCAGTCTCGATAGCCAGGCGATGGTGATCGCCAAGATCGAGAAACAAGAAGCACTCGCCGATCTGGAAGCGATCGTCGAAGCGGCCGATGGCGTCATGGTCGCTCGCGGCGATCTGGGAGTCGAAATCGACGTGGCCGAAACGCCGGTCGCGCAGAAGCGGATCATCTCGGTTTGTCGCGAAAAGCTCAAGCCGGTGATCGTCGCCACGCAGATGCTCGAGAGCATGCACACCAACCGGCGTCCGACGCGAGCCGAAGCTTCCGACGTGGCCAATGCGATCCTCGACGGCGCCGACGCCTGCATGCTCAGCGGTGAAACGGCGATCGGCCAGTATCCGGTGCTCGCCGTCGACACGATGAATCGCATCATGCTTCGCACCGAAGAAATGTACAAAGACCAGCCGCCGCAGAGGCCGACTCGCAAATTCGATCGCGTGCATCCGATCACCTCGGCCGTGACCTACGCCGCCGCGAATATCGCCGATTCGATCGATGCCAAGCTGGTCGTCGTCGTCACGCACTCAGGCGGCACTGCCTGGGTCAAATCGAAGCAGCGCAACTTCATTCCGACTCTCGGCGTGAGCGATTCGCTCAGCACGCTACGGCGAATGGGCATCTTCTGGGGCATCATGCCGATGGCCGCGCAGAGCCTCGACAATCCCAAGGCGCTGTTTGAAGAAGTTTCGCGCTGGGGCAAGGAACGCGGGCTGCTCAAGACCGGCGACCACGTCGTCTTCGTCACCGGCACCGGCGTCATCGACAACACTCACAACCTCTTGGTCGTCCACCAAGTGCAGTAAGAGTTTTCACCGCGGAGGACGCAGAGTTTGCATGCTCTGCGCTTCTCCGCGCTCTCCGCGCCTCCGCGGTGAAATCACTCATAGCCGATGTTCGGCGCAAGCCAGCGTTCGACTTCGGCGATCGGCATGCCTTTGCGCTGGGCGTAGCTTTCGACCTGGTCCTTGGTGATCCGGTCGACGGCGAAGTAACGCGACTGCGGATGCGCGAAGTAAAAACCGCTGACACTGGCCGCGGGCCACATCGCGCACGAATCGGTCAGCTTGACACCGGTGTTCTCTTCCGCGTTCAAGAGATTGAACAGGATCCGCTTCTCGGTGTGATCGGGGCAAGCCGGATAGCCTGGGGCAGGGCGGATGCCGCGATATTTTTCGGCGATCAAATCCTCGTTGGTCAGTTGCTCTTCGTTGCCATAACCCCAGTCGACGCGAGCGCGGGCGTGGAGGCATTCGGCGAACGCTTCGGCCAGGCGATCGGCCAGGGCTTTGACCGAGATCGAGTTGTAATCGTCGAGCTTCTTGACGAACTCCATCGCGTACTCGTCGGCGCCATGGCCGGCGGTGACGACGAACGCGCCCATGTAATCCTCGCGGCCGCTGTCCAGCGGCGCGATGTAGTCGGCCAGCGAACGAAAATCTTTCTGTCCCTGCCGTTCCCACTGCTGCCGCAAGAAATGAAAACGCGTCAGCTCCTCCGAGCGCGTCTCATCGGTGAACAGGATCACGTCGTCGCCGACGCTGGCCGCTGGCCAGAAGCCATACACCGCGTTCGCTTGCAGCCGCTTCTTGTCGATCATATCCAAGAGCAATGCATGAGCGTGATCGAAGAGCTCTTTGGCCTGCGGACCGACGGTCGGATCTTCGAAGATCTTGGGATACTTGCCCCTGAGTTCCCAGGCCTGGAAGTACGGCGACCAGTCGATGAACTTGAGCAAGTCGCGCAGTGGAAAATCTTTCAGCACTTGGATGCCCAGTTGCCGCGGCTTGTCGATGCGAACCGTTTGCCAGTCGGTCTTGAATCGCTTCTCGAGAGCCGTCGTATACGGGACGAGTTTAATCTGCCGAGCCTGATAGCTGGCCGTCAATTCGGCTTGCAGCTCGCGGTTCGACTTGAGCAGCCCCGGTTTCGCTTCTGGGTTGCACAGTTGCTCGACGACGCCGACGCTCCGCGAAGCGTCGAGCACGTGGACGACGCCGTTCTTGTAAGCCGGAGCGATGCGCACGGCAGTGTGTTTGGCGCTGGTCGTCGCCCCGCCGATCAGCAGCGGCGTGGTCATCCCTTGTCGCTCCATCTCGCGAGCGACGTGCACCATCTCGTCGAGACTGGGCGTGATCAGCCCCGATAGACCGATGATGTCGACGTTGTGCTTGCGAGCTTCGTCGAGGATTTTTTCAGCGGGCACCATCACGCCCAGATCGATCACTTCAAAGTTGTTGCAGCCGAGCACCACGCCGACGATGTTTTTGCCGATGTCGTGAACGTCTCCTTTGACGGTGGCCATCAGCACTTTGCCGCGCGAAGAAGCGGCCGCCGCGCCGGCTCGTCGCTTTTCTTCTTCCATGAACGGCGTTAGATAGTTGACCGCTTTCTTCATGACGCGAGCCGACTTGACCACCTGCGGCAGGAACATCTTGCCGGCGCCGAACAGATCGCCGACCACTTGCATGCCGGCCATCATCGGACCTTCGATCACATCAAGGCAGCGCGTCGACTGCTGACGAGCCTCTTCGGTGTCTTGTTCGATGTACTTATCGATGCCGTGCACCAGCGCGTGCTTGAGCCGCTCGATGACCGACGCATCGCGCCAAGCCAGATTCTCGCCTTGAGCTTTCTTGCCGGGACCTTTGACCGTTTCGGCAAAGGCCAGCATGCGATCGGTCGCATCGGGACGCCGATTCCACAATACGTCTTCGACATGCTCGAGCAGATCGGCGGGAATGTCTTCGTAGACCGCCAACTGGCCGGCGTTGACGATGCCCATATCCATGCCGGCCGCCACCGCGCGATACAGAAACGCGCTGTGCATCGCTTCGCGCACAACGTCGTTGCCGCGGAATGAGAAGCTGATGTTGCTGACGCCGCCAGAGATGTGGCAGCCCGGGCAAGTCGCTTTGATTTGCCGCACCGCTTCGACAAAGTTGATCGCGTAGTTGTTGTGCTCCTCAATGCCGGTCCCGACGGTGAGGATGTTCGGATCGAAGATGATGTCTTCGGGATGGAAGCCGACCTTTTCCGTGAGCAGTTTGAACGCTCGCTGGCAGACGCTCACCTTATGTTCGACTTCAACCGCCTGACCGGTTTCATCGAAGGCCATCACGACCGCAGCGGCGCCATAGCGGCGAATGAGCTGAGCCTTGTGCAGAAAGTCTTCTTCGCCTTCTTTCAGACTGATCGAGTTGACGATCGCTTTGCCCTGGACGTTTTGCAGGCCCGCTTCGATCACTTCCCAGCGGCTGCTGTCGATCATCTCCGGCACGCTGGCGGCGACGGTATCGCCGGCGATCAGCCGCAAGTAGCGAGTCATCGCTGCCGGGCCATCGAGCAACGCGTCGTCCATGTTGATGTCGAGGATGACAGCGCCGTTTTCGACTTGCTGCCGCGCCACTTCGACCGCTTCTTCGTATTTCTCGTCGCGCACCAACTTGGCAAAGGCTCGCGAGCCGGTAACGTTGGCTCGTTCGCCGACCATCGTGAAGGGAACTTCGGGGCGCAGCACCAGCGGCAACTGGCCACTCAGCCGCGTCCAGATCGGCGGCTCGGGAGCGTGGCGCGGTTTGAGCTTGCCGACGCGTTCGGCAATGGCTGCGATGTGATCGGGTGTCGTGCCGCAGCAACCGCCGATGATGTTCAGCCAACCGTTGTCGGCGAACTCTCCGACCATCTCGGCCATCGCTCGCGGCCCGAGATCGTACTGGCCGAATTCGTTGGGCAGTCCCGCGTTGGGATAGCAGCTGATCGGCACCGGAGCGACCTTGGACAGTTCTTCCAAGTGCGGCCGCATGATCTGCGGACCGAGAGCGCAGTTCATGCCGACGGTCAGCATCGGAAAGTGGCTGACCGCGGCCCAGAAGGCTTCGACCGACTGGCCGCTGACGAACGTCCGTCCGCCGTCGCCGAACGTGGCGCTGATCATCACCGGCACTCGGCGCCCCGACTTTTCAAAGTAGTCGGAGATCGCGAACAGGCAGGCCTTGAGGTTCAGCGTATCGATGGCCGTCTCGGGCAGGAGCAAATCGACACCCGCTTCGACCAGTTGTTCGACTTGCGTGCGATAGCTGCCAACCATCTCCATGTAGCTCACATCGCGGTGAGCCGCATCTTCGACGCGGGTGCTGATCGCCGTCTGTTTGGCGGTCGGACCGATCGAGCCGGCGACGAAGCGCGGCTTGTCGGGAGTGCGCTCGTTGAACTCGTCGACCGCCCGGCGGGCGCACGCGACGGCGGCATAGTTGATTTCGCGAATCGTATCCGGGTCGAGATCGAATTCGATCGCGCCGATCGGGCTGGCGCCGAAAGAATTGGTCTCGACAATATCGGCCCCCGCCTGCAAGTATGCGCGGTGAATGTCCGTGATGGCGCCCGGCATCGTAATGCACAGGATGTCCGAGAACCGCGACAGGTCCTTGGGATGGTCGGCAAACTGTTCGCCGCGGACCTGAGCATCAGTCAACTGCAGCCGCTGAATCATCGAGCCCATGGCGCCGTCGAGGACCAGGATGCGCTCGCGCATCAATTCGGGAAGGACGTCTGCAGATGACTTGCGCTTCAACATGGAACCACTTTTCGAGAATTCGGTCGGAATCGTGCCAATGCCCGCTGCGAGCAGTGGGCGGACACATTTTAACCCGTTCGCCCAAAATGTCTTAGACCCAATATCACGCAGCGGTCCCCATGCCCGTTTTTAACCGCGGAGGCGCGGAGAACGCAGAGGGTTCTCCGCGCTCTCCGCGTCTCCGCGGTAAAAACGGCGGCCTGAACGGCTTGCCTGGCAGGAAAAGTCAGGCTAGGCCGCACAATGCTCAAGGGCCGCAAGGTTGGGGCCGATATATCGAGAGAACCGCATGTGTATCTGGGTTCGCCTCGGCGAGACCGGCGACGGCGCACCAGCGAAAAAGGAACCAGGGAATGTCAGGTACGAGTGCACGCGAGACATCGCGCCCCGCCAAGCGGCAACGACCGTCAGCGACTGATCATCCGACCAGCATGGCTCCGCCGCCGGTCCTGTTCCGGTTGCCCTCGATCGACCAGAGTGCTCACGATCGCTTCGGTGCGTCGGACTCGCTCGCTGGGGGCTCGCTAGCCATCGGAGCTGCCGCTTCGGTCGCCGCGCCGCTAGCAATGCCGGTTCCAGCCTCACCCCAGATGGCCACGCCCAAGCAAGTAGGTGCTTCGAAGGACCAACTGGAGAGCCAGCAGACAGTTGAGACGCTGGCGGAAAAGAAGGCTGCCGGTCAACGACTTTTCAACTCCATCGTCCTGGCAGTGCTGCTAGTCGCTCTGGCGATCATCAGCATGCTTGCATTTCGCGGCGGACAGCCTTCGCCTAAGCCGGTGCTGGCCGGACCGAGCGAGCCCTCGAAAGATCATCTCGAATCGCTCAGCGACATTCGCGTCCCCGATATTTCTCAGCCGCAAAGCCTTGGCCACAGCGAAGGGGACACACACAGCCACGGCGACACACACGCATCAGGGCAGACTGCGCCCACGGCAGCCGCGCCGCTTGGCGGCTCGCAACTTTCACTCGATAAATCGAATGCGAGTGGTGGCTTGAGCGGTGGCTCGACTGCTAGCTCGACGGAGCGCCGCGGCCTGACGCTCGATGCCGCCGACTTGGCCAAGAAGCCGAACACCGGCGCGCCTCAGGTGCAGCTCGGTACACCGGTCCAGCTGGGGACTCCCGTGCCGATGCGCGGCGCGGGCAGCTCGTCCTTGGCCTCATCGCAGCAAGGCGCTCCGCCCGCGGCATCCGCAAGCTTGCCGCTGACGACGCCGCGTTATGAAACGGTCAGCACGCCGAGCTCGGCAGGCGGCCCATCCGCACTTGGCGCATCATCAAGCGACTCGAGCGCCGCTGCAGGAGCCAGTCCATCGCTGTGGGACGGTGCCAAGAAGCCCGCCGATGCCAAGACCCCATCGAACTCCGAGCTGATCTTGTCCGGTTCGAACGATTCGGAAATGTCGCTCATTCCAAGCAACTACAACAGCTCCTCGACCCAACCGACCAGCGCTCAGCCGGTTTCGAACAAGGTTGCCGCACCGCCGACTGCTGGCGCACAGACGACCGCGGTCGATTCGTCATCGCTGGGCGTTACGGTGGGAGCCGGAATGAAAGAGCCGGAGTTTCCGCAGGCCAAAACGACCGCCACTCCCGACCTCGACGTAGCCTCGCTCAGCAGCAAGTTCCTCGAATACAGCCGGCAAAAGAGTCCAGCGCCTGCATCGAGCGGCACCGAAATCGTCAATCCGTACGCACCGGCCACTCGCCCAGCGAGCACACAGGTTGCGGCGACCGCCGTCTCAAGCGGCAGCAACGTCGGCGGCGCGTATCCGCAGAGTCCCGCCGGGGCGGGCGTTCCGTACGGGACGACCGGCGCGACGTTGACTCCCTATGTCCGCAACGCTCCGACCGGCGCAACTCCAAGCGGCCTCGGTAGCGGTGCAACTCAGCCGACTTATCCAGCAGGCAATCCAGCGATGACCGCTCCTGCGATGTCCGGGCCCTCGGCCTCGACGGTCTATCCGTCGCTCTCGGCCGCGACCGGTTTTCCGCAAGCGTCCGCCGGCAGCAGCCCTCAGGGTTACAACCCTCAGGGCTACAACGCGCAGACCAGCGCCGGTGGCGGCTTTGCCATCCCGCCGCGCGGGGCGACGACGTCGTCGGCGCCGCAGATGGCCGCAGGAGCGACCGGAGCTGCGATGGGCACCGCGCAGGCCGGAGCCTACGGCTATCCTGCCTCGCAAAACTACAGTTACCCCTCAGGCGCCGCAGGAGCCACCGCGCCTGCCGCCGCAATGAGCTACCCATCGGCCACCGTCAGCAGCAATCCGTATCCGGGCGGTCAAGCTCCGCAAGGAATGATCGGCCAGAGCGGCTTTGCCACGGCACCGTCGGGTGACGTCGCTCCTCCGACGCCGGTCACGGGCAAGATCGGCTACGGCACTTCGCCGACGCGGTAGCCGCCCACGCCGGCTGGCGGGCGAATTCGGTATTCAAACCGGCCACCCGCTTTTGGTAAAAACAGCAGCAACAGACTCCCCCTGTGGACGGATCACACGCTGCTTTCGTCGCCGGTTTACAAACAGGCTGTTCGGGATTTCGCCAGCGGGCATCGATGCAAGGAAGACAGACATGGCCAGCAATCTCAACAAAGCATTCATGCGAGCGTACGCGAAGGATAGCGGCCGCACGGTCGCCAATCCGGCTTCCGCACCGGTAACTCCTCCAGCTCCAGCGCCTGAAAACGCCCGGCCCATCGCCGCGAATGCCCATCGCCCCGCTGCGTATCAGCCAACGCCGCAGCCGGCCCCGCAGCTAGCCAGCCAAGCGCCCGTCGCCGCGCCTCACTTCCGAACGCAATCGATCGATCCAGCGAACATCATCGGCGGCCGCTCTGCGCCGAAGACCGCTGCTGCAACTACTGCAACAGCTTCAGTCGATCCGGCTGCTGCAGCCGATGCCGCCAGCGTTTGGCAGCGACTCGATGAAGCTCAAGCGGTTCAGCCACCCCACGCCGCCGGCCCGCACTCGCGCCCGATCGCCGCTGCGGTCGGAGTCGGCGCTGCCAGCGGCCCGAGACGCATGCAAGCGGGTGCCGCTGCTCCCGTTGCTGCACCGGTCGCCGCTCCCGCCGCACGCACACCTGGGCTGCGCCAGCCCGGCGACTTGCCGTTGCTGCCCGACGATGCCGACGCTTCCGATGCCAATCCCCAAGCCGCCGATGCGCGGCGCCGCACCGTCGCCGATTTTCTGTACTCGGCCGGCAAGATTTCCACTTCGGCAGCTCGCTCGACTCAGCCGGCCGCGAGCCACGCGCCTGTGTCGATGACCGCTGCTCCGATCGTTCGCACCGACAGCGCTCCGGCAGCCGCTCAGCAGGGCAGGGCGAGCATTGCCCCGGCTGGACGCGCGCACGCAGCGGTTGCCTCGGCAGCCGCGACCTCGCTCTATGCCGCCAGCGCAGTCCCCGCCGCACCGATTCATGCGCCTGCGTATGCGCCGATGCAACCTGCTGAATCGGAGATGCTGCCGCAGTCCTATTCGCCTTCATCGGTTCAGCCGCCGTCGCAGCGCGATGGACACATTTTGCGCGTCGATGTGCCGGGCCAGGCTCGACACAGCGAGGCACCGGCCAACCGGGCGATGCCTGCCGCCGCGACCGTCGGCTCGGCAGAGAGCAATGCGAGCTCGCAGCCACGCGTCGATCGCGCGGATGAGCTGAGCGCGACTGAGCAGAAGCTGCGACGCTCGACCCACAAGATCTTCAATCCGGTCTGGGAAGTCGACAGTTTGCAGTGGCCCGGCGTGTGCGACAAGTTAATGGAACATCGCGCCGAGAGCATGGCCCAAGTGGCAGCGCATCTGAAAGCGGCGTGTCAGGACGGTTTGAACATTCTCGGAGTCACCAGCCCCAGCAGTGGTGAAGGGCGCACGACGGTCGCCTGCTGTCTGGCAAGGCTCGCCGCAGCCCACGGACTGAACGTGGTGCTGATCGACCTCGATCTCGACCATCCGACACTCTGCCTGCAAACCAATCTGGAAGTGGAACAAGACTGGCGCGATTGCCTCGAAGGCGACATCGCGCTGGAAGAAGTGGCCGTGCATTCGATCGACGATCAACTGACGCTGTTGCCGTTGAAAGATCGCAGCGATCGCTCAGGTCTGCTGGCCAGCGACATGGGCATCGCCGACATCCTTCGCGAACTGTCGGAGAGTTTTGAATTGGTGATCGTCGATGCGTGCCGAATGGATTCGCCGGGCAACGTGCTGACTGGACTGGCCGCGGCCCAGGTCTTCGATGCAGCCATCGTCGTCGTCGATCGTCGCAACTCGCATCAAGAACGGATCGAACACTCCGTGCGAGCCCTGCAACAAACCGGCGTCGGCTCGATCGGCATCGTCGACAATTTTTCGATGTAGCCCCCCGCAGCGCTCTCCGGCCACATGTAGTCCGACGCGTAAGTTTTGCAACCAGCGCTCTTCCTAGTGTGGCACTGGCTATGCCAGTGTCTTCTACTTCGAAGTTGAAGGGTTAGAAGGCCCGGTAAAGCGTTCCAGGGCCAACTGAACTTCGGTCGAGACAGGTTGCCAAACTGCGCGCCATCGGAGCGTGTTTGCGGGCGCGAGGCCGGTAAACTTCGAAAAAAGAGCTCTGGCATAGCCAGTGCCACACAGTAGCCGGCGCAAAAGCGCAACTTCAAAAACGCGTAAGCGAGGGACGCACCCGCCGCTAAACGCAAGGGTGCTCCGTCCCTCGCTTACGCGTCGGGTTACAAAGTATGAAAGGACGTCGCCGATGTACACGCAGCACTGGAAACTGAGCAAGCGGCCGTTTGAAAATCGCTGCGACAGCCAGTTCTATTATCCGGCCGAACTGCATCAAGCTGCCCTGCTGAAACTGCACTACACGATCGAGAACCGGCGAGCCGCCGCGCTGCTGTGCGGGCCGACCGGCATCGGCAAGACGTTTCTCATTCAAGAACTGCGGCGGCAGCTTGGCGATGCGTTCCGCTGCGTGACCAATCTGGTCTTTCCGGCGCTCGAGGAATCCGAGTGGCTCAACTACTTCGTCGACGCGCTCGACACGGCGGCGGCCGGCAGCACGAGCGGCACCGCGCAGGCGCTAGCGAGGCTCGAACGCACGCTGCTCAAGCACATCGAAGCCAAGACACATCCGACGATCGTCGTCGATGAAGCTCAGCTGCTCGAGCACTACGGTTTGCTCGAAACGCTGCGACTGCTGCTGAACGTCGCAGCCGATCGCGCTCCAGGCGAAGCGGCTTGGACTCTGGTGATGGTCGGCCAAGAGATGACGCTGGCGCATGTCGAACGCTACCATGCGCTCGACGAGCGCCTGGCGGTCAAGTGCCTGGTCGGCCGCATGAAGCCCGAAGAGACGCAGAGCTACATTCAGCACCGCGTGCGTGCGGCCAATGGCGATGCGGCGGCTATCTTCGAACCCGACGCGCTCGAAGCGATCGAATGCCTCTCGCAAGGCCTGCCGCGGCGCATCAATCGCCTGTGCGATCTGGCGATGATGATCGGCTACGCCGAAGAGCTGCCCCGGATCACCGCCGAAGTGATCGACAGCGTGCACGCTGATCTGGCGGCGCCGATCTAAGGAGGCGTCAGGCTTCAGGCTTCAGGCTTTATGCTTCAGGCTTTATGCTTTATGCTTTATGCTTTATGCTTTATGCTTTATGCTTTATGCTTGTTCGGGCCAACGGCCCGTCATTCCTTAGGCCGACCGGAGGCTTCGCCCCAACGGGGCAGCAACATAATAGCCCGGGGCAGAGCGCAGCGCCGCCCCGGGTAGCGGTTGCAGGTAGCATTGTCCGCCCTGGAAGGGCACGACAAAATTGGTTAGGCGTCACATGCAAACCGCGACCCGGTGGATTGCTCAACCTGAAATTGCCTTCGGATGCGCCGACATTTCCTACCGCTGGGGATTTGGTAAAAGCACACACTTGGCGGTTTGCATGCACTTCTCGCAAATCGTGGGAGGTTGGAACAAGGACCTGCAGATCGTCTTCCCGAACCCGTTGGCCGTTATGTGGGAGTGCGAGTCATTTGGCCTAATCGAGACGCCCGCCAACCCGCCCCAGTTGACGGGCAGGTTCCATGGCTGGACCTTCCCGACGCTAGTGATTGAACGATCCGAATGGGCGGAGCGGTACGCCGCTGCCAAGTACGCCCACGGCGACCCGGCCGCGGCACGAATTAAGCACTACTATCTCGTTTCTCTCAATGATTTATTGCATGTGCTCGATGAAGGTGACCCGGAATGCCGATGGGTAGACTCATCGGGCACCTAATCTTGCGCTCGATTACACCGCCCGATGCTA
>JBQCEI010000881.1:0-6149 GCA_051960375.1 Aureliella sp.
AGTCAGCACGATCAGCCCGGAGGTCGATAGCGGCCGAGCGCGAAGATCGTCGAGCGCTCGCACCGCCACAGCGCCACTTTCATGCACACCTTCTTCCTGGCGGATCGCAAACGCAGGGAGTGCGATCGTTTGCTCGGTCCAATCGCCCAGCCAATCTGCCGGAGTGTAGGTCGCATGAAAGAGCACATTGAAAGTCGTTCTTGGCGCGAGGCCGGCCGGCAGTTGCACGCGGACGCGAGCACCGTCATCGCTTGCGTAACGCTCAAATGCGAGTGCGGCTCCATCGGCCGAGTGCACTGAGTCGACCGACCAGCCTTCCGGCACATGGAATTCGAACGAAAAGAGCTTTTCTTTTTCGGGCAGCAAAGCAAACCCGCCGTCCATTTCCAAACCACGATCGGACAGCGTCAACAGCAAGTTGGCGGTGGCATACAACAGCGCGGGCTGCCGCGCAAAGTCGGTCGCCAGATCGAAGTTCGCTTGAGCCGCGTAGTACGTGACCAGCGGCCTGACGCGCGGCATGCCCGGTTCCGCTGCGAGCACGCTTTCGGGCAAAGCCGCCGTCAGCACTTGATTGTCGATCGGGATCAAGCCGCGCGTTTCAATCGCGCCGCTGGTGAGCTGATCTTCCAACAAGACGCCGACGACGCTGGCAAATCCCGCCACGCCCAGCGGCACGAGCTTGGGCATCTGCCAGCCCTCTAGCTGCGGCTGCGCTCGATCGGCTCGCACTTGGATCACGACGCGCTCGGTCGTGAGCTGGCGAAGCTGGATCTTGAGGACTTTGCCATTGGCGTTCTTGTCTTCGTCTTCATCCCCGTCCTTTTCATCATTGCCTGCTTCGACACTCCATCGCGCCAGCAGCGGCGTGGCGACTTGCGTGATTTCAAAGCCGTCGGGAATCGCAATGGAAAACTCGTCGCTTGCGCCGTGCAGAATGTTCATCGAGAGACTGGCATGCAGGCGCTCGTAGCCGCTGGTCAGTTCATCGACTAGCACGCCGCGAGCCAGCACGGTCGTCTCGGCCCGCAGGCGCCGATTGTTGAGCGACATGACCAGATTCATTTGCGCGTTGGTCGGCAGAAGCTCGAAATGCGTCACCCCCGCATCGGAATCGACGCGGCGGCTGATGATGGCGGCGCCCGATTTCATTTCGACGTCCCCTTGGACGGTCAAGTGGAACGTAGTCGCTGGCGGAACGGGCACCTGCCAGCTCAAACTTTGCTCGGCCGCTGCGGTCGCGAGCGGCAAGACCATGTCCAGCTCGAGCGTGTGCTTGCCGCGTCCCTCCACGGCCAGCAGCACGCTGCCGCCGCTTTCCACCAGCGCCGCCGGCTGGCCATCGAGCTCGGCTGATCGGATGCCGACTCCGCTGAGCGCCAGCGGCACTGCCTGCAGACCGCTGCCGATAATTTCAATGTGCAGCTGGCCGGTAAGCGATGCGCGGCCATCTTCGATCGCCGCGTCATATTCGGCTGACAGAATCGCCGTCTCCTGCGGCAGGGCTTCTTCGGGCGCACGCTTGGCTTGCGAAAGGAGCTGGGCGTATTCCTCGCGCGTCATGAAGACGCGCCGCGTTTCGCCGCCCAGCAAGACGCTCAAATCTTCAAACGGCACGTATAGCTCGCGCTCGACCGGCTGGTCGGCCACAGGCTGCGTGCTTGCAGGAGGCTGTGCGGCGATGCGCTCGTTGGTCGGAGACGCAACGCAGACGATCGTCAGCACCAACAAGGTGAATGTCGTCCGATGATCGATCGCGCTAAAGCATTGCGTTAACCGAATCGCCGCGTGGGTGAGGCGATGAAAACGGGTTTGCTTAAACATCTCGGTCGCCTCCGTCGGCAGGTGCTTGATCGTCGGCTTGATCGTCGCCCTGATCACCTGGGGGGGGCGGAGACGATGGAGATGATGAAGGCGATGGAGATGATGAAGGCGATGGAGGTTGTTGAGGCGTTTCCGCTAACTGGAATACAGGTCTAGCGCGGCGGTGCTGCAGCTCCGATGCACCTCGATAGGCGTACCACGCGACCCATGCGATCAGCACCATTGCCAGGCCGGCAAACGTTGGCAAACTGAAAAGCTGCTGCGCGAGCGAGGGAGCCATCACGCCGCAGATGACGATGGCGATCAGCAGTGCGGCTAGAGCGACGATCTTGCTCTTCAATGGGCTGCGCATCAATCCCAGCGCAAGAATGGCCAGCGCCACAAAGACCAGCGCCGCGAGAAACTTGTTGTCGAGCGTGACGATGCCCAGCGAGCCTTCCGGCGACGGCTGGGGCTTCAAGGCCGAGAACAGATACATCGTCCCGTCGCGCTGGAACGGCGGACTGGCGGTCATCGCGATGCCTTCGGTAACCCAAGCGGTTAACTGATCATCCGAGAGCTCAGAGACCGGCGTCCAGCCGAAGTCGGGCTCCGCGTCGGACGACACCGGCCGCCGCCACGTCCACTGCTGCGTCCAAGGTCCCGTCGATCCTAGAAAGGTTCGCTCGCGCGGCAGGAACACGGCCGCGTACACTTTCTGCACCGCGGGATCTTCGGGGAACTGCGGCACGTCGAGCCGTCGGGCCGAGCCTTGGAACGTATAGCGCAGTTCGAGCACCAGCGGTTGATCGGGATCGTGCCCGGCCAGCGGGATGAACAGTTCGTCTTGATCGCCGCGCTCCAGAGCGACCGGCGCGCCGTTGATGCGGGCCGGCTGCGTATCGAACTCGATGTCCTTGGGCAGTTGCACGGTCAAGCGTTGATGGGCGCTGCGCAAATGATAGAGCGCTTGCACGCCGACTTGCCGGCTGCGGGTGACGACCATGCGCACCACGGCGCGTTCGATGCTCGTGCGTTTGATTTCTTCCAGTTGGTAGCGCGTCACTTCGAGCCGCAACGACCAATCGCCTTGAAACTCGAAAGCCCGAGCTGCGTTGGGCACGACCGCTTCAGGCATGATGTCGTGCTGCGGATCGATCGGCCGCAGTCCGACCAAGTCGCTTGCCGGCTGAACGTCGAGCGTTTCAGCTTTGGTGATGACGATCTGACCCCAGGCGCGGTCGACTCCTTGTGGCCGCAAGCGAGGCACATCGACTGCGATGCTTTTGCCGATCGCCAGTTCGTCGATCTTGCGCTCCCATGAGAGCGTGATGACCTGGGTGCCGATCAGTTCGCTTTGGCCTGCGAGATTCCAGGCGATGTATCCTTCGGCGACATCGTCCGGCTGCGGCTCGAGCGGCGTTTCGCGAATGCCGGCCGTTTCATTGCGGATATCGGCTGCGATGTCGGCCGGCACGTCGAGTCGCAGCGATTTCACGCCGCTGTAGAGGATGTCGTAGATGATCATCGATTGATACCGCACGACACCCGATTCGACGCTGACCATCAGCCGCTGGCGGGCGGTGACGTATGGTTTGCGGCGCTCGACCGAGAGAGTCAAACTCGCCGCTCGGTCGGAAAATGCGAACGCGAGCGATGCGTTCGTGCTCGGGAAACGACCGCCGCGCAGCGACTGCGCGCCGGCTCCGGCTTCGCTCAGCGAAATCGCCCTCAGCCCCTCGAGGTCGGTCGGATTGACGCGAAGGCTTTCGGGCGTGTACAGCAGCAATCGACCCGCAACGCGCGTCACATGCTCTTGGCTCACCCGCGGCACCGACAGCGGAATGCTCGAGGCATTGCCCGTCGGCATCAACAGGTTTGCATCATCGAGCCTTTGCTCCAGATGCAGCGCGATAGCCGTCTTGCCGAGTGCCTTCTTGCTCAAGTTGACGACCAGGTGCGTGTCGTCGGTTCCTTCGAGATGATGCGCATCGACGCTCGCTGGTGTCGCCCCCGGAGCTTCGTGGCCGCGCACCTCGCGGAGTTCCAGCCCTTTCGGAATGTCGAACTCGAGCTGGAAAACGCCGGCTTCGGCGATATCGAATACCGCCAGCACGTCGACCGCCAGCCGCTCGGGCTCGAGGTACGCCTCGACGAACTGGTCGACGGTGATGCGTGGCTGAACCTTTACCAGTCCGAGCTCCAGCTCGAGCGGCAAGGCCGCGTAGCGATAGGCAAACGTCCAACTCTGGCTGCGAAGATTGGCCGGCAGTTCAGCTGCATCGAGCTGCATCAAGCCGGCTCGCTGCGTCACTTCGGCCCGCAAGGCGGCGTCGACATGCACGACGATGATGCCCTGCTGTCGTCCGACATCGACGGCCTTGACCGCCGGCGCAGTGACTTGCAATTCCGCCGGCTGAGCATCGTCTTGTTTGGCTTCTTTTTCGTCGCCGCTGCTGAAAAATTTTTCGAGTTCAATCGTGACGTTCTGAGTGGTTGCGGCAGGTTCGAACAGTTCGATGTCGATGCGCTGTGCGTCGTCTTTATCGTTCACTTCCCATTTGCGCAAGTTGGCATCGAAGACGTTGACGACTTTGAAATCTTTCGGGACTTCGACCGCCAACTGCTTGAGCGATGAGCGGCTGATGTCGTAATGCAAAGTTGCCCGTGTGCGCACGGCAGCTTCGCTGATGAAAACTTCCTGAGTGGCCTGCACGGTCGCGATAGCGGTTAAGCCCGTGGCCCCTTCGGCTCGCGGCGTCCACGCGATGGTTACTTGTGGGGCCGCCCCGACAAAAGCGAGCACAACCGTTTCGTTCTTGACAGCCTCGGGCTGTGCATCTTTCGACTGTTCTTCATCTGCCGACGGTTTTTCTGTGCCATCGCCTGCGTCGTCGTTCTTCACTTCGGTAGCAGCGATCAGCGGCTGGACTTCGATTTTGACATCGGGCTCGGCGATGCGAATTCGCCAGCGATTGACCGGAGCCTGCGGAGCGTCGAAGGCGACGCTGTTTTGTCCGGGAGCTTTGGTGAAGGCGCGAGCATATTTGAGTTGTAGCTGAATGCTCCGCGGCTCGGCCTGCGGATTGTGGATGAGCAGTTGATAGCCGCCTCCTTCGGCCGGCAACACGCGAGCCGGCTGGCCGTCGATCTGAGCCGACTGCAGCGCCGCGCCGCCGAGGCGCAGCGGAACGTGCAGCCAACCTTTCTTGAGTAGCTCGACGGTTAACGTCGCTGTGACCTGCACCACATCCTTTTCGATGACCGCTTCGTTCTCAGCTTCGGTGATCAGCGCGTCGACCGGCGGGCCGGGCTGGGGCGCGGCCGGTTTTTCGCGGGCTGCGTTCCACAGCTTTTGGAACTCGCTGTAGGGCAAGAAGACGCCGCGGCCTTCCTTTTCGAAGACCTCGCGAAGCTTGGTGTAGGGGATATAGATCGTTTGCTCGCGGTCGGGCTTTTCGGCGACGACTTCGGAAACGACTTCCGTGACGGCCGGCTGAGCGGTTTGAGCCCGAACTGCGGCGCTTGGCAGCAGGCCGCTGCCGGCCAGCATGCTCAGGAAGAAAAATACTCCAGCGGAGGGGGCTGCGGAGAACCGCGGGCGATTTTGCCAAAGCGACATGACAGTGCGTCCGAAGTGGAAAGACGAGAAAACCGCTGTTTTTCTTCAGCGTTTCACTGGATAGACGCGACGGCCAGCGGGCCAGTTTCCAAATCTGGGCGTTTTTACAAACCTTTTGCGCGCGGCAGAGAAGAGTTTTACCGCGGAGGCGCGGAGAGCGCGGAGGGAGCTAGCAAACCGGTGGGAGTGGGCGGTTTGACATTGACCTGGAGTCGCCCAAGTTCGTACCGTTCGCGGCGAGACCGTAGTGTGGCCCTGCGCATATCGATGCGCTGGCGGCCGGCGTTTCGTCCCGACTACTGATGAACTTCCTGTGTCCAGTCCCGTGCGCGAGCTGCGAACTTCCGCCCCTCTCAGGCGACTGATGAGTCGCTGGGCGTGCGCGCTGATGGTGCTGGCCTTGTGTTCGGGATGTGCGGCGCAGAAGTACTTGATCACGCGCGACGTGCCGGCCAATCCGCTGGCGATTCAGTTGCAACTGACCAGCAAGGCGGGGCCGCAGGTGAGCCCTCGCACCGAATCGATGCTGCGGCGCTACGATTTGCTCGAGCTCTACAAGACCGACATTGCCGGTTGCTTGGAACGGCTGCAGTCGCTCACTGAGAGCGAACCCAACGGCGAACTGGTATACGGCGTGGCCGAGCTGGCTTACATCGCCGGCAAGCGAGCCGAGAAAGAGCACAACGAAGCGCTGGCTCTGGACATGCATGGCGTAGCGGTCAGC
>JBQCEI010000882.1:0-3659 GCA_051960375.1 Aureliella sp.
TCTACTTCCTCGGCATCGGCCTGTGCAAGTTCATGCCCACAGGCCCCGGCGTCGGCAGCCAGGCCTTCGACCCGGCCTGATCCATCTTCCTCCGCGCTCTCTGCGTCTCCGCGGTAAAACCTTCTTCAGCTCTCGTCGCGAACCAGCCCATGGGGCTGGACGAGCAGCTCGTAGAACTCGGGGCGGCGATCGGCCAAGCGGTCGATCAGGTGCTTGCCGGGGACGCGCACGAGCCGCTTGTTGCGGACGATGTGCGGCTGGACGCTGCCGGTGATGATCGACGGCTCGCTGGCCGAGCCGACCGACGGCGAGCGGCCGCTGGGCAAGCAGAACTTGCTGGTGCCGATAAACTGGAAACCGCGCTCCTCGCCTACGCGATTGACCGCCATATAATACACGTGGTTTTCCAGAGCCCGCGCATTGGGGAGGTATTCGGCAAACGTGTCGGCTCCCGGCGGCCAGTTGGTCGGCAAGACGATCAGGTCCGCACCGAGCAACATCAGCACGCGGACGATCTCGGGAAACGAGCCGTCGTAGCAGATATGCATGCCGATCCGCATCGACCCGATGTCGTAAACCCGCAGCGGCTCGCGCCCCTCGTCGACAAAACGATCCACTCCCAGATACGGC
This sequence comes from Aureliella sp., assembly GCA_051960375.1. GTDB lineage: Bacteria > Planctomycetota > Planctomycetia > Pirellulales > Pirellulaceae > Aureliella. The sequence goes on from JBQCEI010000882.1 coordinate 631, forward strand.
AAGTGCACCTTGCGATAGACCCCGACCACTCCTTCCGGACCGAGCAGTACGCAGCTATTGAACAAACTGTCCCCGTCGCGCTCGAGCATGCCGAAGACCAGATGCTTGTCGCGGCGGCGAGCCTCGTCTAACAGGGCCTGGGTCGATGGACCGGGGATCGTTTCGGCGTGCTGCCAAGCCTCATCACGACTTTCAAAACAGTAACCGCTCACCGCGCACTCGGGAAAGACGACCACCTTGGCGCTGGCCACTTGGGGATCGTCCAATTGCGCGATCATGCGAGCCACATTGCCCGCGTTGTCGCCCAGCTTGATGTCCATCTGAATGCCCGCCACCGGCGTCTGCGTCGGCGGCTGACGAGAAGGTTCGCTCGACATCGTTCATTGTTCCCGATTAGCCGCAGGGCGTTAGCCTGCGGTTGGCTGTTCCTTCGTGTCTTTGTGTCTTCGTGGTGAAAACAATGGAACCACAAAGACACTAAGACACAAAGCTCGACAAAATACTGAAACAGGGAAGGATTATATCATGACGCCCGAATCGCAATCCACACGCGACCCTTCGCCCCAAGAGCAGCCGTACAGCGTCGATAGCTACGCCGCGATGGAGCATCGCCGAACCGACGACGGCGCGATGCCCGGAGCGTGGTGGTCGCGCACCGAGCGCGGCGACCGCGTCGAGTGTTGGCTCTGTCCGCGGCGCTGCAACCTCAAGGCGGGCGACCGTGGGTTCTGCTTCGTTCGCGAAAACCGCGATGGCCAGATGGTGCTCTCGACCTACGGCAAGAGCACCGGCTTTTGCATCGACCCGATCGAGAAGAAACCGCTCAATCACTTCCTGCCCGGTACGTCAGTCCTGTCGTTCGGCACCGCCGGCTGCAACCTGGGCTGCAAGTTCTGTCAGAACTGGGACATCTCCAAGTCGCGCGAGATCGAGCGCTTGAGCGCCCATGCCGAGCCCGACCAGATCGCCACTGCGGCGCATCGCCTGGGGTGCCACAGCGTCGCTTTTACTTATAACGATCCGGTCGTGTGGGCTGAGTATGCCATCGATACGGCTAAGGCCTGCCGCGCAGCCGGCGTGCGAACCGTGGCGGTGACTGCCGGTTATATCTCGCCGGGGGCTCGCGAAGAGTTTTTCGCGGTGATGGACGCAGCCAACGTCGACCTGAAAGCGTTCACCGAAGAGTTCTATCACAAGATCACTTACTCGCACCTGCAGCCGGTGCTCGACACGCTGGTGTACTTGCGGCACGAAACCGATGTGTGGTTTGAGATAACCAATCTGGTTATTCCTGGAGCGAACGACAGCAGCGACGAACTCCAGCGGATGTGCGACTACTTGTTAAAGCATCTCGGCGATCAAGTGCCGATACACTTTACCGCCTTCCATCCCGACTTCCGCATGCGCGAAAACGGTCACACGCCGCCGGAGAAGCTGATCGAAGCCTACGACATCGCCCGGCGCACCGGACTGAAATACGTCTACGTCGGCAATATGCATGACGTAGCGCGACAGAGCACGTATTGCCACGGCTGCGGCGAGTTGCTGATCGAGCGCGATTGGTACCAACTGGGCCGCTACGGACTGGAGGGCGATCGTTGCCGAGCCTGCCACACCCAGATCCCGGGCCGCTTTTTAGATGCCCCTGGCACCTGGGGCGCCAAGCGCCAGCCGGTGATCATCGAACGGTTTGCCAAGCACACGTAAGTAGCACGCAACAAATCACATCGATAGCAGTCCGTTTATTTCATCCCTCCGCGTTCTCCGCGTCGTGAACCTCAGCGTCTCTGCGTTAAAAAACCGAGGGCCATCGCCCGCCGGCTGATTACTTAATGTCAAAGGACAACGATGACTACCAGCCACCAACCCACCGGCGCACCTATCGCCGCCGCGCGCGTGACACCGACGCCCAAGCTCTTGCCCGAGCAGCGGACACAGCTTCACAAGGCGGCTAGCCGGTGGGTCGCCGAAACGGCGCGCCGCCAAGCTCGCACTCGTCCTGAGCAACTGCTCGACAAACTGGCCGACATGACCGTGCACGGCATCTTCGTGACGCTCAAGCGCGGCGAACATCTCCGCGGCTGTTGCGGCGTGCTCGGCAAGCCGATGCCACTGGGCGCAGCGGCCGACAAAGCAGCGGCTCGCACCGCGCTGGAAGACCAACGGCTGGCGCCGATCTCGCCGAGCGAACTGCCTTACTTGCATCTCGACGTCACCGTGCTCGGGCCGATGGAACCGATCGCAGCCAGCGGCGCCGATCGGGCTCAAGCGGTCAAGATCGGCAAGCATGGCTTGGTGATTCAGCACGGGGAGGCCAATGGTTTGTTGCTGCCGAGCGTCGCTACGGAGCGCGGCTGGAACGCCGAGCAGTTTCTGCAAGCGGTCTGTCGCAAAGCCAACTTGCCGCTCGACGCTTGGCAAAGTCAGCACGCGACCGTCTACACGTTCGACGGGCAAGCGGTGAGCGGTCCGCTGATGATCGAGGACAGCCACCGCGACGCGCTGCACGTGCCGCATCCGATGACCGAAGACGAGCTGATGGCTTACGTCTCGTTAGCAGCCGGCAACGTGGCGGCGCTCATGCAGGGAGCTACGCCGACTTATTATGCGCCGCACTTGCCCGATGCGACCGTCAACGCGATCGTCTTGTCGGTGCAGTGGGGACACGAAGGCGAAGTCAAACAGGGCAACGCGATGCAGGTCTCGATTCGACCCGGCGTGCCGCTGCAGGCAACTCTCTTTCAAATGTGCGAAAGCATCGCGCAGATTCTGTCGCGCCAGCGCTACTCGGGCCCGTTCCAGCTCGGCCTGACGATCGGCATCGACCCGGCGCTCCACGGCGCTGGCGAGGAAGTGTATCACGAAGGGGTCGATACCTCGCGTCGCGGCTTCGTGCTGAACGACTCGCGGCACTGCGCGATCGGATTCAATCCCAACAAGTCGGCTGAAGAGCTGCTCGAAATGCTCCGCGGTTTCCTGCCGGTGGGCAGTCGCTTCAGTACGCTTCACAGCCTGCAGTTCCTCTCGAG
>JBQCEI010000883.1:0-3581 GCA_051960375.1 Aureliella sp.
CCCACACCTAACCTTTTCCCGGGGGGGGGGGGTCGGGCTACTAAATCCCCCCGGCCCCCCGCCGCCTCCGCGGTGAACGCCGATCCACTGCTCTCGGTTGTCTGACCAGCACTGCAAACCTATACTCAAAATCGAACCATGGATATGAGGAGCCTGTGCATGCAATTGCTTATTCGACCGGCCCTGTTGGCTGCGATCTGCCTGAGTCTCATAGCGACCGACAGCGTATCGGCGCAAGTTTCCCCGCCCGGCGGCAGTGCAGCTCTGCGCGATCGAGGCATCCTTGGCCGACTGGGCGCGCGGCGCGATGCGCGTCGCGAGCGGCTCAGCCGCCCTGCCCCGCCCCAGCCGGAGAATGATCCTGCCCGCAATCCACAAGCTCGCAATCCACAAGCTCGCCCTGGCGAACCGGAGCGGGCTCCCGATCTCGATGGCGTTCCGGGTCCGCTGCCTCCGGGCGCGCTCCGCAGCGCTCAATACGCCGCTCCTGCAGGAAATAATCTGGGAATCAATTCAGCTGCGATCGATCCCGCCGGCCGCATTCAGCCCGCGTCGGCAACCACTCCAGTGCCTCCGAATCGCGTGCCTTACACCGGCTCAGGCGTCAGCCTCCGCGTGCCCGACGGCATTCCGGGAGAAGTCAAGTTCTTGGTCGACGACGGTCAGCCGCTGACGATCCGCTCGGGGGAACAAGAGCGGTTGCGAACCAAGGGACGCTACCTGATTCGCTTCTCGCGCGGCATCGACGACTCGGGCCGTTCGTACGGCGAAGCCCGCTATACGATCACCGAAGGCGCGTATCGTTTCGCCGTCACCGAGAAGGGCTGGGAACTGTATCGCGAGAGCGAAGCTCCCGAGAGCGACGTCCTCGAGACCGTAGTCGCCGAGAACGAAGTCGCCGAGAACGAAGTCGCCGAGAACGAAGTCCCTCAGAGCTCGCTGATTCGTCCCGCCCAGGTGTCCCAAACGCCGGTCGTTCCCGAGCCTCTCGCCCCGAGCGAACTGAGCGAACTCCGTCACAATGAGCCGCTCAAGCCGGGCGAACAAGGCGAACAAGTCGAGCCGATCGAACGGCCCGAGCCCGCCCAGCCGCAAACTCTGCCGACTCCCACCCTGCGCTCCATCCTCGAGCGCGAGTAATCTTCCTCCGCGCTCTCCGCGTCCTCCGCGGTAAAAAAACAGAATCACGGCAGCGGCGCAATCTCACCGCCGCTGCGAGAAGCGAGCGCACGCCAGATGCTTAGTTCCACTGAGTCGCTGACGAAGTGGACCGAGCCATCGGCAGTAACTAGCTGCACGCCGCCGACATGCCAACTGCGCGCCGCCGTCAGTCCGTAATTGTGGCTGGCATTGCCGCAATCAAACCGGCGCGAATTCGGTCCGTAGTAGTGGTTGTAAAGAGTGTCGCCATAGTGGCCGTTCATCCATTTGGCGCCGCGCAGGCCCGACCACGTGCCATTGCCCGCGACGCAAGCAGCATCGGTCGTTACGGTGGCCCCGGCGAGCTCGAGCACCTCGCCGCGAGCCGACCGCGGCTGGCCCGAAGGAGACGATGGGTTGCCGCAGATTCCCAACGTGCTCTCGCTGAACACGACCGTGTGCGACAGTCCATCGAGTACATCGCGAAAGCGCACGCTGGAACCCGAGTACAAGACGCCGTCGCCGGCCTTGATCGAGCTGCTCGCGCCGACGCCCGTGCCGACGCAGCCGACATAGTTAGTCGGAGCAAAAACTTGACCGGGCACCATGCCCACGTCGCTGGGACACAGATAGGTCGGGACCCTGGTGCGAGCGGCCACGTCATTGGGCTGCATCGTCGCGCACGGTTCGCAAAAAGTCGGCGCGGTGTTGAAATCGATCAGGTTCTGCAGGTTCGCTCCTTCGAACTGCGGCAGTAACTGCGCGTGGGCCGAAAAAACTTTCGGCCAACCGACGCGGCCCGGCGGAAAGCCGCGGTGCGCGGACTCATAGTTGTGCACGGCGATCCCGATCTGATGCAGATTGTTGCTGCAAGTCATCCGCCGCGCCGCCTCGCGGGCCGCCTGAACCGCGGGCAACAGCAGTCCAACCAGAATGCCGATGATCGCAATCACGACTAGCAATTCAACCAGCGTGAATGCCTTGGCATGATGCACCTTGCTCCTACGGTGCTTTATATAAATACGTGATATTTCTGGAATCCAACAATTAATACACGACATGTCCATATCAGCTTCTCTGCGCAAGTGTAGGATCGCATCTCCCTCCCCATCCGCGCTCTCCGCGTCTCCGCGGTTAAAACCAATGCGCGCAGCGGCGCACCAGCCCACAGACAATCAAAGAGCGCAATCAGACTAGATCGCAGAGAGAACGCGCGGCGGCGGAAGGGGCGGAGTGTGCGCGACGACGATGGGTCGCAAGTCTTCGCTCGGCCAATCGAATGCGATCGGCAGCAGAGAGACTTGCACACTCGGCGGCACCGGCACGATGGCCCATGGCAGAGAAGTCATGGCAGAAGCTTTGCCTTGGCATCCGAGAACTAAGGCTCCGATCACGAAACGCCGCGGGCCGCGCTTGGGCGCAGCCGCCTCACGGCTGGTCGCTTTCGCCTGGCAGCAACTGCGCGTTTCCTTTTTCGCGCAGCAGTTCTTGGCTGTTTTTGCAGCAGCAGCGACTGGCTTGACGGCGACAGCGGCTGACGCCTGCAGCACTTGCTTGGCATAGGCCGGGGGCGTGACGCCATGCCGCTTGGCCCAAGCGAGCCGCTCGGCGGGAGTCGTACAGCAACAGCTCGTCCAACACTGATGCGCCGTGCGGCAGCCGCACGGGCTGTCCTGGCACGGAAAAGCCTCGTCGCCCTCTTTCGAGTAGGACGAAGGAACGATCGGCAGCGGCAACAGCGTCGCGCAAAACGCGATCAGCACCAGAAGAGTTAAACCCCTTCGCGCCTGGAGATGCCACAGATGATAAATCGTTCCCAGCACAGCCAATCTCTTAAAAACTCTCAGCGACCTCCGCGCTCTCAGCGTCTTCGCGGTGAAAAACTGCAAGCCTCAGTATAAAACGCTCGCCAGCCGCCGGCGATACTCCGAGGTCAGTGGCGAATCGTCGCCCAGCACGCGGAAGATCTCGACCATGAGCGCCCGGGCTTTCTCGCCCGTGTTCTTGCGGTCGCGGCTGACCAGGTTCAAACCAATCTCAAATGCTTCGACGTATTCCTGCTGGCCGGCCAAGGCTTCGGCCAGTTCCAGCTGCCGCTGCCAATTCTCGGGCTCGGCCGCCGCGGCGGCTCGCACCGCTTCGATGTCGAGGCTCGCTTTGCCATGCAGGTCGAGAGTCGCTTTGATTTTCTGAGCGCGCGCGTCAAGTGGGGCTTGGGCTTCGAGGGCTTCGATCGCACTGCGGCACTCGTCGAACCGTTCCTGCTTGAGCAATGCCTCGGCGAGCATCGCCTGCGCATCGGCGTTGTGCGGGGAGTCCTTCAGAATCTCGCGCAGCGCCTTCTCAGCCGCCTGTGGATCGATGTCGAGCTGCATCTCAGCTTGGCTCAGCGTCGCGGCATGGACCAGTTTGTCGAGCCACGCTTGGATCGATCTTTCGGG
>JBQCEI010000884.1:0-2276 GCA_051960375.1 Aureliella sp.
GCCGCCGCCTCGCACATCAGCACGCCCGGCATCAGCGGGTAACCCGGCATGTGCCCGCGCACCCAGAACTCGTCGAAGGTAATGTCCTTGTAGCCCACGCAAATGTGCTTCTCGAGATCTTCGTAAATGATCGCCGTCAACTGCTCCATCTCGAAGCGTTGCGGATTGTATTTACGGATCTCCGCCACGTCCGCGATCACGTGATCAAAGTTCAACGTTGCGGGATCAATAATGAGGTCACGTGCCGCCACAAACCAGACCTTTAAAACTGTCTTCGACTGAGAACGCGGAGCTGCGAAAGCGCAGGGCTAGGCAAGGAAAGGTGGTCCGATCCCATCCTCGAACCGGTAGCCCTGAAAGATGTCCAATTTAGCGTCTTCTGTCCGATTCATCAGCCGCCGCGAGGGTAGCCCGCGGCTTTCGTCAAGCAACCGGGCGCTACCTGTGTGCCGGCTGATGAATGGAATAGGCGCCCGTTGCGATTCTATTAGGTGCGAACTTTCTTGCGCTTCGCCTTGCGAGCCTTGGCATTGGCCGGGCGCTGGCCGTGGTTAGCCTTCTTGAGCTTGTGGTGGGGCTTGGTCATCGTGTCCTCGAAATGGGCTGTGATACAAAGGATGGATCGTTAGCAAGTTGCCTCGCGGCCGCGCTAGATCCTGCGCGCGGGAGCACGGGGGCCTGCTGAGCCACCTAGCGTAGCAGGTGATTCACGGTGCGCAAAGATGCGAACGGCGCGAATTGCCGCGGACCCCGTTGGCCCCCAAAAGACAACCGGGCAGGTATCGACGCCCGCGGCCGCGCGGCGTGAGTTTTCGATCTCGCGTTCTTTTTTGTAACGCGATGCCCTGGCTTTGACCGCGAGCGATATGATGGACCATCTTTCCCGGCGTCCTTTTTACCGCAGAGGCGCAAGTGAGCGCAGAAGGTTGCTCGCTCTGGCCGTGTTGGCAGTAGAGACCGGGATAGGATGGCGACGGAGGAATCGATACGATGCAATGGCCCGACTTGATCGGCCACTCGCTGCAGAAGGCATGGTTTGAGCGAGCCGTGGCCCGCGGGCGGCTGGCCAATACCTTCCTCTTTATCGGCCCCGAAGGCGTCGGCAAGCGGACCTTTGCGAGGCTGCTGGCCAAGTCGCTCCTCTGCCGCCACAGCGATCCGCTCGCGCTGGAGCCTTGCGGAGCTTGCGAAGATTGCGCTCAGGTCGAAGCGCACACGCATCCGGATCTGATCGAAGTGAGCAAGCCGGCCGACAAAGCGACGCTGCCGCTCGACGCGATCATCGGCCCGCCCGAAGCGCGTCGCAGCGAGGGGCTGTGCCATGACATCGCTTTAAAACCCTATGGCGGACGCCGCAAGGTGGCGATCGTCGACGACGCCGATGTGCTGGCAGTCGAAGGAGCCAATGCGCTGCTGAAGACTCTCGAAGAGCCCCCGCTTGGTTCAGTTCTGATTCTGCTTTCCTCCAGCCTGCAAAAGCAACTGCCCACGATCCGCTCGCGGAGCCAGATCGTCCGTTTTCAGCCGCTGGAGCCCGACGAGCTGGCTCGGTTGATTCTGCAGCAAGGGCTCTGTGAGTCGCCCGAGCGAGCCCTCGAGGTCGCCCGGCAAAGCGATGGCGGCCTGGGCATGGCGCGGACGCTGGCCGACGACGAGCTGTCCGCCTTCCGCGACGGACTGCTCGAGCGGCTAGCCAAGTCGCAGCTCGATTTTCTGGATCTAGCCAAAGCCATCGGGGCGCTTTCGGAAGCCGGTGGCAAGGAGACGATCGTGCGCCGGCCGCGCACGAAGCTACTGCTAAAGATGGCCGCCGACTTCTATCGCGCTCTGGCGATGCAGCTGCAAGGTGGCGAGCCGGTCGCAGAGTCGAGTTTGCTGCGGGCCGTCCAAGCACGGATGACCAATTGGCCCGGCGGCGTCGAAGCCGCTCTCGACTGCTGGAACCGCTGCCTGGAAGCGATCGCACAAGTCGACCGCAACGCCAATCAAACCACGCTGCTGGAAGACTGGTCAGCCAATCTGGATTCGCTGACGAAATGCTAGGGGAGGCTTCAGGCTTCAGGCTTCAGGCTTCAGGCCTCAGAGCTTTTAGGATCGAAGGTCCGATATCCCTTAGCCCAGCCCGGCAGGGCTGGGACACCCGCAGCACGCAACCGTCGCGCGCAATCGCGGCCCTTCTGGCCGTTCATGAATGGGGCCTAGGCTGTCCAGACCAGCCCGCTGGGCTGGGCTAAGGAATGACGGGCCCTTGGCCCCGAACACCCCTGAGGCCTGAA
>JBQCEI010000885.1:0-2909 GCA_051960375.1 Aureliella sp.
GAACACATATCGCATTTGCGGACGATTCCCAGTGACTGGTTGTACTGCGGCACTTCGTACGGGCACATCATCGTGCAGTACTTGCAGCCAAAGCATTGATCGTCCAAGTGCCGCACGATTCCGCTGACGGGATCCTTTTCGTAAGCCAGTACGGGACAACCTTTCAGGCAGCCTGGATCAACGCAGTGATGGCACGCGGTCGTGACGTGCTGCAGGATCGGCAACTTGGCCGATTTGCTCGCCAGCATGCCGACTTTGCGCCAGGTCTCGGTGTCGCTCAGTCCGTTGAGCGTATGGCAGGCGACCACACAGGCTTTGCAACCGCTGCACGTGTCGAGATCGACCTCGAAGGCATATTGTTGACTGGGCTCGGGAGGCGTCGCGGGCAGCAGGTCTGCATAAGGCTTGGCGTGCACAGGGGTCGCATCGTGCCAGAGAGCGAACGTTTCGACGGCCGTTAACTCGCTCTGCTGAGCAATCAGTTCTCCGATGAACCGCTCGCTGAGCTGGCTGTGGCGGTTTAGAACCGTCGCGTTCGCATTGGCAGGCCTGTGTTTCAAAGGTGTGATACTCGATGGCGGGATGTGAAAAACGGAGGAACGTGTCGACTGTGGCCTCCCGACCCATTCGCACGCCGAGTGCCATGTGGAAAAGGCGGTGTTCGCCTGGAGCGGGCGAAGCTGGCTTAGCGGTACGCTGTGGGCCGCTAAAGCCAGCGCACTGGAGAAGGATGCTGCCGCAGCAAGAAAATCGCGGAAAAGATGGAGGCTCTTCTTCGTGCATGTTTTTAAGGCACGCGCAATAGGCAGCGGTTGAAAAGATGTGCGTATTGTGAAGCTGCCGCTCTGCGTTCGACTAATAAAACCTGCGCGATAGTTAGTTGCCTACATCTAAGCCTCGTTGTGCATCGCCAAACACAGCAGCTCAGTTCGCCCCGGAGGGGCCGGCGCGGGCGGTGCAGCGACGCTACGCCGGCCCCTCCGGGGCGGACGATGCTCGCGATCTCGCGTTCCCGGGGCTTCCGCCGGCTTCCGCCCCTTGCTACTGACGGCGGGCCCTCCGGGCCGCTAACAGACCTTCCATGCGCAACAACTCAGGTAACTCACCAAGCCGCGAACGGCGACTCCTTATCGGCCCAGCTCTGCGCTCTCTGCGTGACTTATCTCAGCGCCTCTGCGGTAAAAGACTGCGCTTTGAATCCAAGCATTAGAAGGTCTGACGCGAAGGCGCGAAGACGCGAAGGTGGAGGTCGTTTACCGCGTGCAAGGCTTCAACGATATTTGCGTGTGATGACGCGGGCGTAGTCGAGTAGGCGGCACAACGTTTGCCCTTTTACCAAGTGTAAAGGGATGCGTAGCGAATATGGCTGCGCGATCGAACGTCATTCAAATAAGGAGCAATACAATGGCAATGCGAAGCCATTCGACGGTAGTGGGCGTCTTTGAAGATCATGCACACGCGCAGCGCGCTGTCAACGAACTCAGACGCATGGGATTCACCGAAGATCAAATCGGGGTCGCGCGACGCGACTCTGATGAGGACCGGGGCAGGCTGGCTACGCCGGCCGATGCTGGTGATGAGACGTATGCTGGCGAAGGGACGGCCGCAGGGCTGGCCACGGGAGCAGGCGTCGGCGCATTGTGGGGCCTTGGAATCATCGCGGGTGTGCTGCCGGCCATCGGACCGGCAATCGCCGGCGGCACCCTGGCGGCGATCCTCTCCAGCGCCGCTGCCGGCGCGGTGGCTGCAGGACTCGGCGGTGCGCTGATTGGGCTGGGCCTGAGCAAAGAAGAGGCTGACTTCTACGACAGCGAGTTCCAAGCGGGACGCACCGTGGTGACGGTGACCGCCCCCGGCCGCGTCACTGAAGCCGAATCGGTGCTTCGCCAGTTCGGCGGCTACGATATCTCGCGCGAAGGGATCGCGACCTCGAGCCGCGACTTCCGCGATGACGAAGTCGGCGACAAGGGTATGACCGGCTGGGTCGGCGAAGGCACGCGCGCTCCCAATAGCGAGCGCACCGATGCCACCGGATTTGCCTTGCCGGAAACCGGAACCGCGCCTGCCTCGATCGGCAACGCGAGCCCCAACGCCTGGATGGTCGGCGAAGGAACGACTAACGCAGGCATGCTGCGCGGCAGCGAAAGCGAATCGACCACGAGCGGCAACCCGGAACCGATCACGACCGATTCGTCGATGAAGTCCGGCTGTTGCTCGTCGGGCTCGACCGGCGCGATGGGCTCATCAGCGATGCACCATGAACCGGCAGCGATGCCTCGCGAAGGCGAACAGCGCATGACCGCTTTCGAAGAAAAGCTGCATGTCGAAAAGCAGCCGGTTGAAACAGGCGAGGTCAATCTGCGCAAAGAAGTTCACACCGAGCACAAGACCATCGACGTGCCGGTGCAACGCGAAGAAGTGGTGATCGAACGCCGCGCGCCGAGCAGCGATGCTACCGCTTCGATGGAAGGGCACCAGGAAATCCGCATCCCGGTGCGGGAAGAGCACGTTCATGTCGAGAAAGTGCCGGTAGCGAAGGAAGAAGTCGTCGTCGGCAAACGCAAGGTGCAGGACACCAAGCACGTCAGCGAGACGCTTCGCAAGGAAGACATCAAGGTCGACGCCGACCCCGATGTGCCGGTCCGCAATCGCCGCGATGACACTCGCTAGTTGCTGCAGCCAACTTTAACGGGAACTGATGCATGAACTCCCGCTCCGAACCAGACGCTCGTCATTGTGATGGCGGGCGCCTGGTTTTTGTCTTTCATCAGCCGGCACGCGTTAGCGTCCGGTTGCTTGCGACAAACCGCGGGCTAACGCCCTGCGGCTGATTCTGTGCGCGGAGGATATTCCGCTTGCTAGCAAGGATAGAGCTGCATGTGCTCTGCGACCGTATCGAGAAGCCGGCC
>JBQCEI010000886.1:0-3984 GCA_051960375.1 Aureliella sp.
AAACGAGCGAGGAATCATAGATCAGTCCCTGAGGCGCAAGCTCGGATTGACCGCCCGATGCATCGAGCAAGAGCGGATGAGTGGTACGGAAAGTCCCAGAAAGCATGTCGACGTCTACACCGCCGACGGTTTCCCGAGCGCTGTTTTGCAGCTCCACGGACGATTTGGCGCTAAGGTGCCACTGCTCGGGCAGCGCTGCAGGTGCCGCACCGTCGGGTGTGACGGTGCTGACTTCTTGAATCCACGGCCGGAAGTCCCGATCGGGTATTCCATTCATGTTTCGCCAGCCCGAACTGGTGTAGGCGACATTGTTGACGCGGACTGGAACTTGGAAGGTCCAGGTATGGTCGCGATAAGAGGTCTGTCCGGAATCGTTGAACGGCTCCTGCTGGGCGTCGGTGAGCGAGAGTTGGAAGGAAACCGCACTGGGATAGCTGGAACCGTCCCAGAGTGAACCGTACATATCCGATCGCTGCGTATCGTCGGCTGTGATCGGATTGTAGATCTCGATCACATGATCGTTGACGCGCGTCAGCACCAACTCGCGTTCCGCCTGGATTTGCGTGAAGTACTCGTTGAAGCGCGTAAGCGTTGCACCCACCTTGACCTTAATTTGGCCGTTGCTGTCGAGAGTGGTATTGCCGTACTTGACGCCAGAGATCTTAAGACTGGAAAGATCGCCATCGTAGTCGGTGAAGAGATCGCGAAGATCGATGCGGTAGCGCGAATCGAGGTCAGCATATACAGGTCCGTCCAGTTGCGATGCGTCCAGCGACTCATCGTGTCGTTGCTGTCCCAATCGAACCGGCAAATTATTGGCGACGACGATCGACTGCTTCTGGCTGACATAGGCAATCGGGGATGCAGCCGGGGTTTCCCCCTGTGCACCGGTGGCTGCGATTGCGTCGCGATCGGTCATCAAGGCTTCAAACTTGTCGACGCCGATGAATCGCACCACGTTGCCGTTGGCATCGAGCTCCGGCTGCAGACCTCCGTTTTGCTGCCCCGGCAGGTTGCTCAGTGGTCGATACGTGAGGGTCGAATCGGCGTTGACGGTGATTGTACCGAATTGAAGCGCGACGGTTTCCCCGATCCTGGCTACCGTGTCGTCCGACTTATAGATGGTGACGTTGGCGTCGGTGGCCAAGTTGTAATCGAAAGTCGGGAAGGGATTGAACGTGACTTCACCGCCTACCGACACAGTCCAGGCCGCTGTGAGCGGCGCCACTACGGGATCGGGCGTCGGGGGCGGATCGGCAGGTGGTGGGGCCTGATCGCTGCACGGCGGCTCGTAGGTGCGCTGAACGTAGCGCAGGTTAGGTCCAAATGATGGGCTGTAATTGGGCACAAGATCGGGCGGCGGCGTCGTCGTACCGTCCGACCCCGATCCACTGCCACTACCCGAGCCGCTACCTGAACCGCTCGTCGTGCCGCTACCTGAACCGCTCGTCGTGCCGCTGCCTGAGCCGCTCGTCGTGCCGCTACCTGAGCCGCTGCCCGTCCCGCTACCTGATCCACTGGTCGTGCCGCTGCCCGAGCTGCTCGAAGTGGTCGAGCCAGAACCGCTGCCCGAAGTCGTGGTAGTACCCGAACTGCTGCTCGTGGCGCTGCTTGTGCCAGTGCCCGAGCTGGTGGTCGTGCCATTCGGGTAGTTGTAGTCGGCCGGACTGTGGTCCATCACTTCCGACCAATTGGTGGGAGTGCCGGTCGCACTGACTCCGTAAAAGTCATTGGAGTTATTCGATACGCCGCAAGCTTTAACCTGTGGAGAAGCCGCAGCTGCCAGGAAATCGTTGTTCTGGATCACTCCCGTCCGTAGCGTCCCTGCGATAATGCGCCGCTGCACCGACGCATTGCCCAGCTGCACTTGCAGGGTGCGGTCCTCGTCAACGACGGAATTGTCGTGCGTCGGTACGCTAAAGGCCACCGACTGTTGGGAATCTGCAGAAAAATGGAGTACGATCGGCGAATCATCGTAGTCGGTCTTGGCCACGGCGCTGATGCCTCGCAGCAGCACGGGCACATCGAAAGCTACGTCGACCTCTGCGCTCAGAACGGCTGTGAAATTAAGCGCCGTCCCCTCATCTTCTATCGCATCGCTGGTGATACTGACGGTTGCCGAATCATTGTCCAGCAGAGTGCCTTGCCCGGACTCGTTCTTGAAGATAATGCTCGGGTCCGAGGTGGTGACGCTATCGACGTTCACGGAGAACGTCTCAGAGCCTTCTACTTTGGCATCATTGAGGATGGGGACTGTAAACTGTTGGGTTTCGCCGGCAGAGCCGCTAAACGACAAGGAACCGTTGGTGGATACGTAATCTGAGCCCGCATGCGCGGTACCGTCAGCGGTGGACAAAGTGACTTGCACCGGATAGCCGACCGACTTGGTCAGCGTGACATCGAAGACAAGCTGGCTTTGTCCCTGATCGTTCTCTGTAATGGTGGGACTTGAGACAATGATGCCGGTTGCGTCATCGTCGGTGATTGTCAACGTGCCGTCCACCGCTGAGATATTGGCTTCTCGTCCGCTGGCACTGATGCTGCTGATTTGTACCGTTAGGTCTTCCGGGTTTTCTGCAATGGTATCGCCGACAAGCGTTATGGTGGCATACTGCAGTTCACCGGCGTTGCCCGAGAAGACCACCGGCGACACGGCGCTGAGATAATCCGAACCCTCAATCGCTTGCGACGACGATAGTCCAATCGTTGCCGTCACTTGAGTATCCACGGGGTCTGAGAGCAGCAGAGCAAGTTGCACCGATTTCGTAGCTGCATCGCCTTCCTGATACTCGGCGCTCAGGACGGTAATCTTTGCCGAGTCATCGTTCGCAATGGTGCCCGAGCCCGGAGTGGCCAGCGTTACCGACGAAGCGATTTCCGGTCGCTGGTCGACCAAGGAGCGACTCAACGAAAGCGACAGCGTTTCGTCCAGCTCAACCATGCGATCGGCTGTGGTAGACACGGCAACGGTTGCTTGCAGGTTTTTCTCCGTAAAAACGAATGTCCCGCTCTGAGTCGTGAAATCGCCCGAAGAAGCCACGGCGGTCCCATCGGCAGTCTGCCATGGAATCTCGAGTCCTCCTTGGACCGGGTTGGTCAGACTCACTTGAAACTTCACGACCCCGCCTTCCGTTACCGAGTCCCCGGTAACGTTGACCGTCGTCGAGTCATCATTGGAAATCGTTGCCAGCGCCGAGCTCTGCGTGAACCGCACCGACGCATTGGGATCCAGAACTAGCTGGAACTGCTCATCGGGTTCCACCATGTTGTCGTTTACGACTTCGATCGTAATCGTCGCATCGGTCTGCGATGCGGCCAGCGTAACGGTTCCCGCGGGCAATTCTCCATTGGTGAAATCATCCGGGCTGACCGTATGCTGGCCCGAGCGCACGACGTGATAGCCAAGGTCGAGCGCGGTACTGGTGGCACCGCTGCGATGGATCGTGAACGAATACGTCGTTGTTGCGCCACCTTGACCTTCGGTCTGAACACTGTTAACGGCCGAAACAGATACCTCGGGCACGTACTCGACGGCGCCGATGTCTGGGATGGCGTCGCCGGTACCCAAACCATAGCTGCGGATGTTGCCACGCTGATCGGCCAAGACGGAGATGGGAGTGCCGCGTTTGAAGAACCAGGTGGCATTGTCGCGAGTTACATAGAGCTGCGAATCGCTTACCGAATTGACGACCATGCGCTCCGAACCGATTTGAATCTCAAAGGGAGCAGGCGGCAGGTGGGCCGTGCTCTCGACTTTAATGATTCGGTCGTCCCAGGTCAGCATTTCTCCAACGTAGGTGGTAGTTGTGATCGCGAGCGCCGAACTGCCACCATCGAGCGCCATGCTGTTGTTGGCCAGCTTATAGTATGGCATCCCGTCAGTATCGGTTGCCTGGCCATCCAAACCGACATTCAGTGGCTGAGTCAGCGAGCCAGTTTGATCAATGCTTCCCCAGAAACCGTCGACGCGGAAGCCGGACTGGG
>JBQCEI010000887.1:0-3654 GCA_051960375.1 Aureliella sp.
CGGCGCGGTCGATGCAGGTTTGCAGTTCGTTCAGTCGCCGCTCAATTTCCTGAGTCGCTCGGCTATCTGGGACACTTGCCAAACTGATTAGCTTCACTTGATCCGAATCGATGCAGAGAGCCGACAAGCTGTAGGGCGGCATCTTCAGTTCATAAGTGAGCGGCTGGCCGGCTCGCAAAGCCTGCTCGGCGGCATCGCTGGCTCCGAGCTCTCGCATCGCGGAATCCTGCGCGGTCTGCAACTGGATCGTGACCGTCTCTTGCCACGAAGCATTGTTCACCAACTGCAAATACGTCTTGCCGCCATGCTGGCCGCGCCGCGTGCGCAAGGTAGCGCTGACTTTGTCGCTCTGAATGTCTTCCAGCGCCCGCGGAGGGAGTTGCTCGAGCGCGCAGAGCATCGGCCGCAGCGCAGCCTCTTGGCCCATCAGCGCCAACCAACCGCCGGTGGCCATCACCAGCGTGTCGGCTTGGAACAGCCGCGACGCGAGCGCTCGCCGTGCGGCATCGCCTCCCGCCGATACGTGTGGAAACAGCCACGTACGCGATTTGTCGTTGCCGAACGGACTGGCTTTATCAAAGTCGGGCAAACGAAAGCCAGTCGGCACTTGCTCGACGATCGCTCCGGCGTTGGCACCCGAGAGCGAAGCGTCGAGTTGACGGTCGCCTGCGATCTGAAATGCCCAAGCTCGAGTGACCGGAGCTCGCAGCGGCGAATCGCATTCGGGCCGCAGCAGACAAATCTTTTCTTTGCCGGCCAGCTCAGCCGGATCGATACCGCAACCGAGCAACACTTCGCTGGCGGTAAAGACCTTCGATTCCACTTCAGCGAAGTTTTCAGGACTTGGCGATGTGGCTAACAGTTTGGCCGGATTGATGAGCAGCCGAGCGCCGTCGCGACTGGCGGCAACCTCGTCGGCCAATCGCAGATAGAACTCAGCCAAGCGTTTGGCTCGATCGGAGAGAAACGTGGGACGCAAAGCGCCCGAAAGCAACTGATCGCGCTGCTGGGGATCGGCCGGCAGCGGCGCGCCGAGCGTGCGCTGAAAACGTTCTAGCGAAGCCGCATCATAGCCCCAGCGATCGCCCGCAAAATTGAAATGGCTGCGATCGCTCAAGTTGATTTGGATGCCCGCAAACGAGCGATGCTTGCCGTAGCGTTCGAGCACTTCGCGCACCACGCGGCCGAGTGCCGCTTGCACGCGCACATCGAGCGGATTGTAACGCGTGATGGGCGACACTTCGGGATGCGCGCCCGGCGCCGATGTAACGCCCGCCTGGCTGATTTGGAACAGCGAATCGTTGACAACTTCAGTGGTCTCGTTTCGCGCCAGCTCCGGCAAGACGCCTTCCAGTTCGATCGCCAGAATCAGTTTCAAACCGCGTCGATCGAACTCGCGGCAAACCAGTTCGGTCATGTCCTTGATCGCGGGACTGGAACCGTCGGAGAAGAAGGTGCCGCTGTCGAACTTCGGCGTAGGATTGAGCACCTTGCTCGGATAAACCGCACTGCCTTGCGTGGCGATCGTCAGAATCGCCGCGTTGTATCCGCTCCAGGCCGTGTAGTCGGCCATGCGCATGCTGGCTTCGTAGCACGTCAACCATGAATCGAGTTCGCGGTGGCCTTTGGCATCGAGCCGACGCGGGGCTCCGAAATTTTCCGCTAGCAGCGGCTTGTCGAAATAAACTGCCGCCAGTCGCCCGCTCGCAGCCGGAGCTGCCGCTGCAGGCTTGGAAGGAGAATCTGAATTGGATTCTGCGGCGGCCTCTGCATGTTGCCACGGGCGGACACTGCTCAAGCCATTCTCGGCGACTTCTAAAGTCACTTCGGCGATGGCCGCATCCTTTTGCGGATCGGCATTGAGGACGAGCAGGTACGGATGCGCGGTTCTTGGCCAGAACACGAGTTCATGCGCGACATGCTCGCCGTCTCCGCCTGTGGAAGGCTGGACGATGAGGCCGCTGTCCAGGCGCAGACCGGTCGTATCACCGACCGAGCTCGACTCTTGAATGCTGAAAGCCAACTTCTGCGGCTGATCGCTCGGCACTCGAATGCGGACGCGATGCGGAACGCCTACTTCTTCAACGTCCAGCGGAAACGCTTGCCAGGCGGCCTTAGCGAGCACCATGCACTCGTCGCCTTGGACGATGCGCCGGCTGTGTTCGGTGCTGTTGATCGGCCGCGCAACATGCGAGACCAGCGGCGTGAGCGTCTTGACGTTGGGAATGCGAAAGCGTCCGAGGCTATCCCACCACGATGCGCCGGCCGGATACACCTGAACCAGCTCGCGCCATTCGGTCGGCGCTTGCGGCGGCTGCTGATTGCCAGCGACGACCACTTCCAATTTTCGATCGGCAACACCGATCGCATTGATGAACGAATTGATCAAGCGCCGCCGCTGAACTCCGATCTCGAACGCATACGCGCCGGGCTCGGAGGGTAGCGCAATGTCGCTGAGCGTCTGAGCTGGAAAACTTCCCTGATCATTGACATCGACGTCGCGTTGGAAGCTGGCCACGACGCGGTCGCGAGCCAGATCGAACAAGCGCACGTTGAGGCGATATTCTCCGGCGTTAAGTTTGTTGCAGTAACCTTCGACCGTGAGAGCGCATTTCTCGTCCGGGGCAAAGATCGACTGTCCGCGGTTGACGCTCGCCCGCAAGCGATCGTGCGCTTGCCGCTCCACGGCCAGTCGCGAACCGCGCTGGTCGATCGGTTGCATCACGCGGTCGTGCAGCAACTGCGAAAGTTTGAGGCGCACCGGTTCAGGCGGACTGCCTCCGCCGAGATCTTTCCACTGGAACGTGAGTTCCGAATCGGGAGCGCCGCTGACGAGCAAGTCCGCGCCGCCAAACGAAGATGGACTGTGCGGGCGAATTTCAATTTCCGATCGGCCGCGGGCGTGCAGCGTTCCGCCGGCGTCGTCCTGTACGCTCAAGTTCCGCACCACTTCGATCGATCCGCCCGAAAGCGAGATCGACCCGGCGAACGCGCGAACCGGTCCGCCGCCCCACACCGCGCGCACTTCAAATTTCAGCTTAGCCGGTTCAGCCGCTTCATCGCCCAGTGCTGGCAAAGAGGTCCAGCCGCAGGCGGTCAGCAAGCAAATGGCCAGCGGCAAGATCTCAGCCCAGACGCTCAGCCGGCGCCGGCCAGTCGCCGGGGCGACTGCCATGCGGAGAGCGATCGGGAGCGGACATCCTTGCCCTGCAATAACCATCTTGCGCAGCTAGCCGAAATTGGTGGAACGAGAAAACGGCCTTCGGCTACTCATAGCACACCACCCGCCCCGCGCCCACAGCGATTCAGGCTTCAGGCTTCAGGCTTCAGGCTTCACGCTTCACGCTTCAGGCTTCAGGCTTCAGGCTTCAGGCTTCAGGCTTCAGGCTTCAGGCTTCAGGCTTCAGGCTTCAGGCTTCAGGCTTCAGGCTTCAGGCGAGTTTTGATCGCGAAGCGATCGCCTGTGATAGCCTCGGGCGCCAGCCCGAGGAATAGCGACGCTGGCAATCGGTCGTGGCCGAGAAGGGGATACTTGAGGGGCATGTTAGTGGATCCGCGACCAGAAAACGTTGACGCAGTATGCCTACCTCGGGCTGGCGCGGGCTGGCGCCTGAGGCTATCGCAGATGATCGCTTCGCGATCGCGATCGCAATC
>JBQCEI010000888.1:0-6174 GCA_051960375.1 Aureliella sp.
TTTATCGTCGACAGAGCTCTGCCACTGGCCCCCCATCGACATCCTCAGCACTGCCTGGACTCACAAGCACGCAGCGCGCCTTCAGCCATCAATCACGAAAAACCAATAAACCATTGCTTCACTTGCATTGCTTGCAAACGATGCTTCCGCCAAAGTGGCATTCAACTTGTGGGTACTTCTGAGGGCTGGCGCCCGAGGCTACCGCAGGTGATCGCTTCGCGATCGCGATCGTCCCGCCAAACGCTTAGCCATCCCAGCCCTGGCGGGCTGGGCTAAGGAATCCCGGGCCGTTGGCCCTGAAGCCTGAAGCCTGAAGCCTGAAGCCTGAAGCCTGAAGCCTGAGGCCTGCCTTTGACCCCCGGGGCGTTCTCGGCTATTATTTCGGTACCGAAATAGTGACCAGTGAAGGCGAGCGGAAAATGGGGACGGCGCGAAAAGCGAAAGGGACGGCGAAGGCTGGCCGGGCTCCCGGGGAGGCTCTGGAAGTGAACGAGCTGATCTGGGATCTGGGGCGGGCCTACTACGCCTACGTCGGGCTGGTCGAACGCGTGCTCGTCGAGCACCAGCTCGATCGCTTGCTGCGGCCCGGCATGGGGCTGGTCCTCTTCGCTCTCTTCGAACAAGACGGGCGGACGATTAAGGAACTGGCCGCCCGATCGCAGCTGGCCTGCTCGACGCTGACCGGGCTGCTCAAACGCATGGAAAAGGCGGGGCTGCTTGTCCGCACGCGCGACACCGAGGATGCTCGGCTGGTCCGCGTGAATCTAACGCGGATTGGCCGCGAGCTGGAACCCAAGTGCCGCGTGATGGCTGGACGCATGGCAGAGATAGCTCGTGGCGGCGTCGGCTCGCACAACATCTGCCAAGCCAAGTCGCTCTTGCAGGGCCTGACCGCCGCCTTCCGCTCCGAAGAACAGCGACTGGCGGCTGAGCAGTCGCCGAATCGCGCCGATGACTAGCCGAAACCCTCGCCCCAACACGATCCCGCCAATATGAACTCCGCACTCAACTCCAAGAGCAGTCATCTGATCCGCCACGGTTCAGGAGCAAACATGAACAAGCATCGCGTCGGCCGGTATCTCACCGCGGGCTCTCTGTCGATCTTGCTGGCAGGAGGGATCCTGTTGGCGAGTTCGAGCGGTTGCTCGAAGACCGCGGCGGCGACCGTCAAAGCCAAGCCGAAGCCGGCGGTGGTCGTCGGCAAGCCGGTTGTCATGCCGATCGTCGAATGGGACGAGTTCGTGGGGCGGTTGGCGCCGACCGAGTCGGTCGAGGTGCGTTCGCGCGTCAGCGGCTACCTCGCCTCGACGCACTTCGAGGAAGGACAACTCGTGCGGGCCGGCGATATCCTGGCCATTGTCGACCAGCGGCCCTTCCTCTCCGAAGTCAGCCGGCACAAAGCCGACCTGGCCGCAGCGAATGCCAAGCTGGCTCAGGCCAGCGCCGCTGTCTCGCAGGCCAAAGCCGAAAAGCAGCGGGCGGTGATACAGCGCGACTTAGCGAAAAAGCAACTCGATCGCAACGAAACCTTGAGGCTGCAGAACGCTACCTCGCTCCAGGATTACGAAATCAGCGAGCCTGAGTATGCGCAGTCGGAAGCCGAGATCGCCGTCGCGCAGAGTCGCATTGAATCGGCCGAGTCGGCAGTGGTCGCTGCCCAAGCCGAAATGAACATCGCGCAGGCCAACCTCGACTTGGCTCTGCTCAACTTGCAATACACCGAGATCCGTTCGCCGATCGACGGCCGAATCAGCCATCGCTACGTGACTGAGGGGAACCTGGTCAGTGGCGGGACGAGCGATTCGACGTTGCTGACCACGATCGTGTCGCTCAATCCGATCCATTGCTACTTCGACGCCGACGAGCAAACGTTTTTGAAGTACCTGCAACTGTCGCGCGAAGGCAAGCGGCCGAGCAGCCGCGAGGTCCGCAATCCGGTCTATCTCGCGCTGGCCAACGAGCACGACGGCTTTCCACATCAAGGCTATGTGGACTTCGTCGACAACCGCATGGACGAGCACACCGGCACGATGCGCGGCCGAGCCATCCTGCCCAACGACGACTTGCTGCTCACGCCTGGACTTTTCGCCCGCGTGCGATTGCCGGGCAGCCCGCGCTACGATGCGATCCTGGTCCCCGACAAAGCGATCGGAACCGACCAAGCCGAGAAGTTTGTGCTCGCGGTTGACGACAGCAACAAAGTCGAACGCAAGTTGGTCACGCTCGGTCCGATGTCGCACGGCTTGAGAATCATTCGCTCGGGGCTCACCGGCGATGAACGGATCGTGCTCAGCGGTCAACAGCGGGCTCGCCCCGGAACGGAAGTCGTCGCAACGGTCGAGCAGATCAAGCCGGGTGAAGAAGTTTTGCCCGACGACTATCAGCCGGTACCGCCCGAGAAGTGGCTGAGGGCCAAGCGCGGCGCTGCGGCCAACGCGGTTGTGCCGGGGGGCAGGCTTCAGGCTTCAGGCGTCAGGCATCAGGAAAAAAATAGCAACTAGGCGGGTCAGCAGAAGTCTTCCCATGTTGAAAGCGGGCTCGATTCAAACCAGCAGCTCGACGTCTTCGAGTGAGAACTGAGATAGAAACTCAGAAACACAGAAACTCAGAAACTCAGAAACTCAGAAACACAGGGGCACAGAGGGCACAGAGGGCACAGAGGGCACAGAGGAAGATGCAAGCAGAGGCTCAGTGCCCTCTGTGCCACTGTCCCTCTGTGTTTCAACGGTTTGGGCTCTCCCGAGAATGCGCCGGAGCGTTTTGCCTTCAGGTCAACCGACGTGCTACCGAAGTCTTCTGCACGCCTGCTTAGTAATTAGTAACCCGTTTGCTCCATTCAAACCGTGTCAGCCCCAGAGGGCGAGAAGACTACCTTGAGGATCGCACATTTCTTTATCGATCGGCCGATCTTTGCGTCGGTCGTTTCGCTGGTCACCATCATCCTGGGGGCGATCGCTTATTATGCGCTTCCGGTCGCCCAGTACCCGGACGTCGTTCCGCCGACGATCGTGGTTCGGGCCAGCTATCCCGGCGCATCGCCAGAGGTCATTGCCGACTCGGTGGCCACGCCGATTGAGCAAGAGGTCAACGGCGTCGAGGACATGCTCTACATGTCTTCGCAGTGCACAACCGATGGCGCGATGGCGCTGACGATTACCTTTCGCCTCGGGACCGATCTGAACCAAGCGCAGGTGCTCGTTCAAAACCGCGTCGCGGTCGCCCTGCCCCGCTTGCCCGAAGAGGTGCGTCGTTTGGGCGTGACGACGATCAAGTCGTCGCCTGACTTGCTGCTGGTCATCCACCTCACTTCGCCCGAAGGCAAGTACGACCATCTCTACGTCGGCAACTTCGGCTTTCTGCAAGTCCGCGATGCGCTGTCGCGCATCGATGGGGTAGGCGACGTCAACATCGTGGGCCTGCGCGAATACAGCATGCGCGTTTGGCTCGACCCCGAGCGGCTTGCGTATCTTTCGATGAGTCCCGGCGACGTCATCAAGAGCCTGCAGGAACAGAACATCCAAGTCGCTTCGGGCGTGATCGGGCAACGGCCGATTCCCGATGGCAACGCTTTTCAGCTGACCGTCAACACGCTCGGGCGGCTGAGCGAGCCATCGCAGTTTGAAAACATCATCGTCCGCACGGGCGAGAACGGCCGCGTCGTCCGAGTGAAAGACGTGGCTCGCATCGAACTGGGAGCTCGCGACTATGCGGCCGATAGCGAGCTGGACAACAGCCCGGCGGTTTCGATCATCGTCGCCCAGCGTCCCGGCTCCAATTCGCTGGCGACGGCCGAGGCGGTCGAGAAGGCGATCGCCCAGATGTCCAAGACTTTTCCCGAGGGGATCGAGTACCGCATCATCTACAATCCGACCGTCTTCGTTCGCGAGTCGATCGAGTCGGTCAAGCACACGTGGTATGAAGCGATCATCTTGGTCGTGCTCGTCGTGCTCGTCTTTCTGCAGAACTGGCGGGCCAGTCTGATTCCGTTGTTGGCCATTCCCGTTTCGCTCATCGGCACGTTTGCCGCCATGTCGGCGTTCGGATTTTCGCTCAACATGCTGTCGCTCTTCGGGCTGGTGCTGGCGATTGGCATCGTGGTCGACGATGCCATCGTGGTGGTCGAGAACGTTGAGCGCCACATCGCGGCGGGGCTGTCGCCGCGCGAGGCAAGCATCAAAGCGATGGACGAAGTAACTCCAGCGGTTATCGCGATCGCAGTCGGTCTCACGGCGGTGTTCGTCCCGACCGCGTTTATCGCCGGACTGACTGGCCAGTTTTATCGTCAGTTCGCATTGACGATCGCCGTGTCGACGCTGATCTCGGCCTTCAACTCGCTGACGCTTGCTCCGGCGATGTGCGCCTTGCTGCTCAAGCCTCACGATGCTCCCAAGGATTGGTTCACGCGCATTTGGGATTTTCTGTTCGGTTGGTTTTTCCGCCTGTTCAACCGGACGTTCGATGTCACGTCGACTTGGTATGGCCGAGCGGTGCGGTGGACGGTGCGGCATACGCTGCTGCCGCTGGCTGTTTATGGTGGCTTGATCATGCTGACCGGCTTCGGTTTTCAGCAGACGCCGACCGGCTTCATCCCTAAGCAGGACATGGGCTACTTGATCACGATGGTGCAGTTGCCCGACGGGGCTTCGGTCGAGCGAACGCACGAGGTGGTCAGCAAGGCGGTGGATATCATTCGCAAGCAGCGCGGCGTCGCGCATGCGATCTCGTATTCGGGCTATTCGGGAACGACGCGCAGCAACAGTCCCAACTACGGGTCGATCTTCGTCATCCCCGAGCCGTTCCACGAGCGCGTGCATCATGGGCCGACCGCCAATGAGCTGCAAGCCGAACTGCAAGCCAAGCTCTCGGCGATTCCCGATGCAACGATCTTCGTCATCGCTCCGCCGCCAGTTCGCGGCATCGGCACCGCCGGCGGTTTCAAGTTCCTGGTTCAGGATCGCGGCGGCTATGGCTATCAAGAATTGCAACAAGCGACCGACAAGCTGATCGCCGCGTGTGCGACCGATCCCGATCTTTCCAACGTGTTTACCACTTACCGCGCCACGACGCCGCAGCTTTACGCCAACGTCGACCGCGTCAAAGCGAGCATGCTCAACGTTCCGATCGGCAGCATTTTCGAAACTCTGCAAGTCAACTTGGGCTCGGCGTATGTCAACGACTTGAACTTGTTCGGTCGCACGTTCCAGGTGCGCGTGCAGTCGGAAGGCGAATTCCGCCGAACGGCCGATGACATCGTCCAGCTCAAGGCCCGCAGCAAAGACGGCTACATGGTGCCTTTGGGCTCGGTGGTCAATGTCGAGTGGCGAAGCGGCCCGGACCGCGTCGTTCGCTACAACATGTATCCATCGGCCGAAGTCCAAGGTGACACGGCGGCGGGGCGGAGCTCGGGCCAAGCGATGGCGGCGATCGAGCGGCTGGCCGCCGAGGTTTTGCCGCCGGGCATGTCGGTCGAGTGGACCGATATCGCTTTCCAGCAGCGACTGGCGGGCAACACGATGATCTACATCTTTCCGCTGTGCGTGCTGTTCGTATTCCTGGTGCACGCCGCGGAATACGAAAGCTGGGCGCTGCCGCTGGCGATCATTCTCATCGCCCCGGTCTGTCTGCCCTTTGCGCTCGGTGGCGTCGTCTGGCGCGGCATGGACAACAATCTCATTTCGCAGATTGGCTTCATCGTGCTCATCGGCCTAGCGGCCAAGAACGCGGTGTTGATCGTGGAGTTCTCCAAGCAGCTGGAGGAAGAGGGGATGAACCGCTTCGAAGCGACTGCCGAAGCGTGCCGCCTGCGGCTGCGACCGATTCTGATGACTTCGTTCGCCTTCATCCTGGGCGTGTTGCCGATGGCGACCGCGGTTGGCCCCGGGGCTGAGATCCGGCAAGTGCTCGGCACCGCCGTCTTCAGCGGCATGCTCGGCGTGACCTTCTTCGGCCTCTTCCTCACGCCGACCTTCTACGTCGTGCTGCGCGGCTTGTCGCAGCGCATTTGGTCCGGCAAAACGCACTAGTCCGCCCAAGCTGGCTGCAGCCGCGCAGCGGCGTGGGGCGCGAGCCCTGGGGGGGCGGGCCAAGCACAAAAAAAAAAAACACAAGACAAATACGGGAAACGAAGAAAAACAAACATAGAAAATATAATTTAATTATTATTATTTCCTTAAA
>JBQCEI010000889.1:0-2591 GCA_051960375.1 Aureliella sp.
TCTGGCGGTCGATGCTGTCGGTGCGGTTGTTGATGAGTTGCAAGCGGATATCTTCGACGCGAGTCGCCACGCCGATCAATTCCTGCTGGGACTTGTCGGCTTGCAAGACACTCTGCTGAGCTCGCAGCAGCGCCATGCGTCCGGCTTGCTCGCCATCCGCAGCCTTTTCGCGCTCTTGTGCGCCTGCTTGGGCGTCGGGAGCTGGAGCGTCCGCTTGAAAATTAGCAAACGCCGCAGTGAGCCGGCCAGCGCCACCGATGCGCCGAGCAACCTGCCTCGACGCTGGTCCGCTCGGCTGCGCGTCGGCCGCAGCGGCTCGCCCCGGTGCCGCGGCCGGTTCGGCGCGGCCCATTTCGCGAAGCACGTCGCGCAGCTGCGTCAGTTCGTTGATGATCAGTTCCAAGCGCTGTCGCAGTTCGATCTCTTGTCGCTCGAGCTGCACGAGCAGTTTGTCTTCGGTCACCACCGCCAACTGAAAAGGCTGACCGGAGCCAACATGCGTCGTGGCATCGAGGTCAAAGTGATCCGATGCCGAGACCACCATTCCGAGCGTCGAGTCGGGCGCGAATTTCATTCCCTTTTGCTCGGTAAGAGCCAACAAGTCGATGCGGGGTGCGAGCTTGCCATCGGCATCGACCGGCACATCGATTTCGATCGGCGGCTCTTCGTTGAGCACGAGCGTCGCCCACACGCGCGCCAGCCCATGGTCATCGGTGGCCGTGCCGGCTATTGGCAAGATCGCTTTGGGGGTGACCGCCGTCCCGATGCCGACCAGTTTCGTTTCGACTTCAGGCTGCTCATCCTGGACCACTGTGAGCGTGTACCGCGGAATCTGATCTCCGGCCAAACCGTACTGATCGATCAAACGAATCTCGACGATCGCCGTGTCGCGAAGTACGCCTAGCGGGATCTCAAACGTCTTGCCATCCGGCTTGACGGTCGCGATCGCCAGTTCACCGCCATCGCCGCTGGGCGACTGCGACGAACCATCCTCCGGCGCGCTTGCCGAGTCAGCTTCGTCGGCCGCAGCGCCGCGGCCGGGTGCGCTCGCTCGCCGCCGCGACTCGATTCTGCGCACGATGTATTGCACTTCGCGCAGCTCTCCGCTGGCGGCTCCTTTCAAAACGACCTGCGTCCCTTCGGCGATCCGCTGGCCGCTGCGGAACTGGAGCTGCTCGTGCTGAGGCAGACTGCTTCGCGAGGCGTGCAAGTATTTCGGATAGACAAGGTCCATTTGCATGTCGGTCACGACGGCCGGATCGACCACTTGCAAACGCAAGTCATCCAATCGCGCATCGCCGCCGACGATATCGAAGACCACGTCGCTGCTCAAATCGACCAGCGGTGGCCCGTCGAGCATGAACGGTTGCCACTGATCGTTGTTGCCCCCCAAGCGACGCATGTTCGCGCGACCGCGCGAGCCGTCGGCCAACTGATAAAACACCGTGCACAGCTCGGGCACTTGCCGGGCAGTCCGATCGGCTTTCACGTGCAAAACCGGCGAGCCGCCGCGAGCCACGCGCACGACGCCATCGCTAAACGGAACGAGCACGCGATCGGCCGAAAGCTGGCCGGTGAAGGTCGGCAACTGCACGGTCACTCCTTCCGCCTCGAGTCTCGCCAGTCGCGGCCAGCGCTCATCCGACAGCGCGAACAAGCGCGATGCGAGCACCTTGGCCCAGGCGGGCCTGGCTACGCTCGCTCCCACGGTCACTGCCAGCAGCACAATCGTCAGCCAGCTCAGCCACACGACTGGCTTCCAGTTGACGACGCCGCGCGGATCGAGACCGGCCACTTGGCGCGTAGCCGATTCATGTACCCGCCGCAGCATCGCCCCATAGGCTTGCGGGTTGGAAATGTGCTCGGCCGACTTGCCCGCCAGCTCGACCACCGTCACCAGTTCATTGTTCAGCTCGGGATAGCGACGCTCGAGAACGACCGCCAAATTTCGATCGGGCAGGCGAGCGAAATAGCGGCGAGCCAGCCGCCAGCCGAGCGCCCAGACCAGCCCTGCGGCCAGCACAACCAGCAACGCGACGCGCAACCAGTGCGGCGTCTCGTTCGACCCCAGCGTGACCGGAAAGTAATCGACCAGCGCTCCGAACCAGAAGAAGCCCAGCACGCACAGCGCGGCGATCAGCAACCCGTCCCACAGCACGCGGCGACGAATCTGTGCCCGCAAGCGAGCGAGCAACTGACGCACGGCCGGCGACAACTCGAGGCCGCCGCCCCGGCCGTGCGGTCCCTTGCGATCCGAGCCCTGCGGGTGCTGAGGCTGGTTGCGAGAATCCGATCCCTCGCTCTGCGTCGCGTCTGCGGCCATGGCTCTAACTGCTAAGAAAGAAACGATTTACAGGATCTGGTGCACCGGTCGTGCACACTCGCGATTCATTATGTCAGAACTCTGCTAGGCGGTCGACCATGCGCCGGCGCCGCACTCCACTCCCTCCGCGCTCTCGCCGTTCCCGTGTGGCACTGGCTCAGGCCGTGTCTTCTTTAACGAAGTTTATATCTACATATGCAAGGAAACGATCCAAGGGGCTAAGATGTTGCGACGATGTGGTGGCGTGCGAGTTGGCATTTGGAACCGA
>JBQCEI010000890.1:0-2074 GCA_051960375.1 Aureliella sp.
CCCGCGCGCCCCCCAACAGCCGGGGGGGGGGGGGGGGGGCGGGGCCGGCCCCCCGCCCCCCGCCGCCCCAGGTTATCGATCCATCGACACGGTCGCCCTGAAAGGGCAAAACAAGATATTGTTGCGCCCTTTCAGGGCTACGATGGATCTTATGACCATACCCCGGGGCGGCGCTCCGCAGCTGGCGCTGCTGCGCTCTGCCCCGGGCTATTATGTTGCTGCCCCTTTGGGGCGAAGACGTCTGCTTATCGGCGCGCGCAAGACTCTTTCTCGCTGCCCGATATACCGAACCGCTTACTCGCCATCCCAAGTTCGAAGCCAATTCGTGCAAACGAACGTCAAAACTCATCAGAAAGCGCGATCCGCGACTCCAGGTCAACCGACTGTTCGCCATGTCTCGTCAGATTTCCATGTGCGATTCGTCCAGCAGGTAAACGTGTTTCCGCGACGCCGCATCCGAGCAACCGAACGGCGCTCCCATGCGGTCTGCGATTGCGAGGATGTCATCTTCGTACGGCGAGTTCCAATCGACGCCCGCTTCTTCGGGAAGTGGCGATCCGTTGTTCACTCCCAACTCACCGTCGACGTAAAAAGCATCGCGAATCTTCACGCCGTTGTCAAACACGGCGATCGCATATGTGCCTGATGCGCCTTCGCATATCCAGCCGAGAACACGAGTTTGCCAACGTTTGGAAAAGTGAAACCAAACATCGTCTTGGAGCATCATTACAAGTTCATCGTCAACGATGAACGTCCATCCTCCATCGCAGTAGGCGAGCTTCTTGACCTTCGTGCGATCGTCGGGTTCATCTGAAAGATCCTCCCACGCGTCGTCGAGATTGTCGTGGATCGTTGGCGGACCAAGCAACCGGTAGTCACACCGCTCCAAAACTGCAGCAACGTCATCCAGGTAGCTTCCACGAATCGCGATGACACTTGTGTGAAGGCTCATGTGTTGTCAAAACTCCGAACGCTACGATGAGCCGGGCCGGGGCCAACCGACCTTGATTTCAGCAGCCATGCGGCCCGTGGTTATGCGGGCGGTTCCAACGACGATGACCCCAGTGCCGACAGCGAGGAGGTCTTCGGTGGCCTGTGGCGTCCAGGCGTCGCTTAGATCGCCACTCGCAGCTTCATCTTGAATATAGAACTGGTAGCAGTCCGCAAACAGCGTGTCGCTAAAGAGAACGTTTGTCATGTTGTATCCGTAAGCGCAGCCGCCGAACGCCAGCCATTATCCGGCACGCGCGAGCTGTGGCGCGTGGGTCCGTTAGTTGCGGTTTCTCGCCATCGACCGCAGGTCTGCAAGGAGCGCCTCGATTTTGGCGTGACATGCTCCGGTTTGCGTCACCACAAGCGCCCGGTCAGCGCTGGAAGTCGATAGGCTGACATCGAGACGACTATCCCACCCGCCATCGATTGTTTTCTCGATCAAAGTGCAGAGACTCTTCAGGTCTCGTGAAACAGAGGCATTGGTAGTCGCCGCTCCGTTGCGAGTAACCAGGTCAGCCACGTCGTAAGTTCGAGTGGTAATCGCGACCTCTAGAGTGTCGCGCATCCGCTGCAGCTCGCCACTACCGTAGCGCAAACCAGCTAGATAGCCAGCCACCCACAGCGTTATCAGCACCAACAATCCGACGCCGAATTTTGGTCTTAGTCCACGCATGTTTGCAATACGTCCTTGCCAATAACGCCAGCGATGACCTCGCTCAAAGGGGTCGGGCCGACGGTGAAGTAGCACGTGTTTGAGGGCTGAAGGCCATCGCCTTGTTCGGCTAGCCCGTGGCACATCATCGGCCATTGGCCGGTCGACCGCAAGTCTTCAGCGGTGGTCTTCGGTATGTTCCGGCTCCGGTTCTACTTAATAGGGCCGAGACACCGACTGGCAGTCCGTGCACTCCCTGATGAGTTTTGACCTTGGAGCGCGGTAATTGTTTTTTCTTCGCCCCAACGGGGCAGCCACATAATAGCCTGGGGCAGAGCGGAGCGGCTGCAAAGCCGTGGAGCGCCGCCCCAGGTAATCGATTCCAATGGTGTCGGTCGCCCTGAAAGGGCATAACAAGCTCTTGTTGTG
>JBQCEI010000891.1:0-2464 GCA_051960375.1 Aureliella sp.
GACACGCCCGGTGCCAATGGCCAGATGGATTTGATCGAAACCGTCGGCCGCACCGAGATCACTTCCAACGCAGCCAACCTCAATGCAATGTCGCTGGGCAATCAGGTCTTCAGCGACAATAACAACAACGGCGTTAAGGACACTGGTGAAAACGGCATCGCCGGAGTCACCGTCGAGCTCTATAGCGACACCAACGCGAACGGCACTTACGACTCGGGCGTCGATACGCTGGTCGGCACGCAAGTCACCGATGCGACCGGCAACTACGTCTTCGGCGACTTAACGCCGGGCGATTACATTGCAGTCGTTCCTGCTTCGCAGTTCCTGGCCGCTGCGCCGCTGTTCGGCTATGTGACCAGCTCGGGCAATGATCCCGCTCCCGATCCGGATAACGATGTCGACAACGACGACAACGGCTCGGCAGTCGGCTCGGATATCGCCACGGCAGCGATCACGCTGGCGGCCGGCGCAGAACCGACCACCGACGGCGACAGCGACACCAATACCAACTTCTCGCTCGACTTTGGTTTCGTACCGCAGATCGACGTATCGATCGTGAAGAGCGACAGCCCCGATCCGGTGGTCGCCGGCAACCAGCTCACCTACACGCTGGCCCTGACCAACAACGGGCCGCTGACGGCAACCAGCGTCGTGGCGACCGATACACTGCCCAGAGGTGTGACCTTCGTTTCCGCAACCTCGAACCTCGGCACGGTTACCGAAGTGGGCGGCGTCGTCACGGGCACCCTGGGCTCGATGACCAGCGGCCAGACCGCCACGATCACGATCATCGTAACGGTCGGCGCCGATCAAACGACTTCGATCACGAACACCGCCAGCGTGACGGCCGCTGAGTTCGACACCGACGCGACTAACAACAGCTCGTCGACCGCCACGGCGGTCAATGCTGATACCAATCTCGCCGTCGTCGTCACTGACAGCCCCGATCCGGTCGTTGTTGGCGGCACTTTGACTTACACGATTACGGTTACCAACAACGGCCCGAGCAACGCGACGGGAGTGACCGTCACCGACGTGTTGCCCACCGGTGTGACGTTCGTCTCGGCCACTTCGAGCCAAGGGACGGCGACCAACGCCTCGGGCACGGTGACCGGCGCTCTGGGCAACTTGGCCAGCGGCGCTTCCGCGACGGTCACGATCACCGCCACGGTCGGCGCGTCAGCTACCAGCCCGATCAGCAACACGGCGACCGTGACGGGGACCGAAACCGATTCCGACAGCAGTGACAACACCAGCACCACTTCGACAGTGGCGACTCCGCAAGTCGATCTGGCGATCACCCAAACGGACTCGCCCGATCCGGTCATCGCCGGCAATCAGCTCACTTACACGATCACCGTCACGAACAACGGTCCTTCGACAGCGACCAACGTCACGGTCACTGATGTGCTGCCCAGCGGCGTAACGTTCGTCTCGGCCACGCCGAGCCAAGGGACGGCGACCAATGCCTCGGGCACGATCACCGGCGCGCTCGGATCGCTCGCTTCGGGCGCCAGCGCTACGATCACGGTCGTCGTCGGCATCGCCTCGAGCGCTGCTGCCGGGACGCTCAGCAACACTGCCACGGTGACCTCGACGGAAACCGATACCGTCTCGACCAACAATTCGGCCACGCAGTCGACGACCGTAAGTCGGTCGGTCGACCTGTCAATCACGAATGTCGACACGGCCGATCCGGTCATCGCCGGCAACAACGTGACTTATACGATCACGGTAACCAACGCCGGTCCGTCGGATGCCAGCGGCGTGACGGTCACCGACGTCCTGCCGACCGGATTGACGTTTGTCTCGGCGACGGCTAGCCAAGGAACCGCGACCAACTCCAACGGCACGGTCACCGGCGCCCTGGGCAACCTGGCCAGCGGCGCTTCGGCGACGATCACGGTCATCGCTACCGTGGCGGGCAGTTTCTCGGGCACGCTGAGCAACACGGCGACAGTGACCGCAACCGAGACCGATTCCAGCTCGGCCAACAACAGCGCCACGCAAACGACGACGATCAACCGCCAAGTCGACCTGCGGGTGACGGCCGTCGACAACACCGATCCGCTGACCGCCGGCAATTCGCTGACCTACACGATCACCGTCTTCAACGATGGTCCTTCACAGGCGACCAACGTGACCGTGACCGACGTGCTGCCGACCGGCGTCACGTTCACCAGCGCCACGGCCAGCCAAGGCACGGCGACCAACAGCAACGGCACGATCACCGGCTCTCTAGGCTCGATCAACTCGGGCTCGTCAGCCACGATCACGGTCGTCGTCAAGAGTTTGCCGACCTTGCGCACGAACTTGAGCAATACGGCCACCGCCACCGCGACCGAGACCGAAGTCGACTCGACGAACAACTCGGCCACCGCGACGACGACGGTCAACTCGAGCATCGATCTGGCGATCACCAATACCGATTCGCAGGACACGGTCGCCGCCGGCGGCACGCTGA
>JBQCEI010000892.1:0-10286 GCA_051960375.1 Aureliella sp.
CGGAGGACGCGGAGAGCGCGGTATGAAATTTATCTCCGCGCTCTCCGCGTCTCCGCGGTAAAAATAACTTTCTACTCAGCTTTTGCGGCTGTATGGACGACGGTGGTGTGGGGAACGCTCGGTTTGATGTCGCCGAAGGACTGTTCGTAAGCTCGCGAGAAGAGTTCCTCGCCATAGGTCAGCTCGCCCCCTTGGTGACCGACCAGGCTGACCAGTCCGGCCAACACGAGAGCGCCGGCCAGCCACACGAAGCGCAGATCGGCCTTGGAGCGGCGACGCGCCACGAGCGCGACCAGCACCAGCAGCACAGCGGCGGCCGTCACCGCGATTCCGCTGATGCGATGGCGAGCGATCAAGTCCTTATCCCAGTGCGTGCTCCAGAAGTCGCCGTAGCCGCGGATGTCGGCGAACGCCCAACCAGCGAAACTGGCCGCGATGGCTCCCGCGGCGCCGATCCACAAGCAGTGGAAGGCGGCCGGTTCAAACGTCTCGCGCTTCACAAACGCCAGCACGGTGAACAGCGTCGAAACCAGCAGCAGTCCGATCGGCAAGTGGACAACTGCCGGGTGAAAGAAACCGACGAACGTCCAGGAGCGCTGGACGAGGCTTTTCTGCGGCACGCTGGCCGCGACGGCCGGCGCTTCGGCGGCAGCGGCGGTGGCCGGTGGCTCGATGTGCTCGGGCCAGTCTGCCCCGTCTTCGATCCAAACGCGTATCGCAGCTAGCTCCATCGGGCTGAGCGGCTTGCCGTGCTTCGGCGGCGGCATCCGCATTTCGGAATCGGTGGTTGCGAGGTAGTCGGTCCAGAGGGAACTGCTCTCCAGATCGCCCGGTTCGACGTAGCCCAGCAGAGCGTCGCGATCGTCGACGCGCAGATCGGCCTTGGCCGACTTCTCGCCATGGCACTCGCTGCAGTGCGCCGCGAAGATCTCGCGGATGTGCGGCTCATAGCTCAGCTTGGCCATTTCGGGCAGAGCGCTTGCATCGGCCGGCTCGTCAGCAGGCTCAGCTTCGGTCGATTCAGCTTCCGCGGCTGGCTTGCTCGACGATGCTTCGTCGGAGGTTGCTTCGTCGCTGCTGGCTGGATCGGCGCTATCGGCCTGCTGGGTTTCGCTCGCGGGCTTAGCGTCGCTGTCGGCGGATTGGGCTGCGGCGTCCGCTTCCTGCGCGGATGCCAGCTGATTGAAGCGGAGGGAGGTGAGTTGACCGATCGCACAGGTTAGCAGCAAGCAGCTGAGAACCTTCGGAAGGCTAAACGGGCCCATGGCTTAATGCTCGCTTGGATGGAGAGGGTGAGGATCTGCCAGCTGTCCTTTTCGCTACGGCAGTCTCATCGCTGTCGGCGCCTGCAGGTGGGATGTTCAGGCGCCGGGAGGGATGGTATCTACAATTTCACGTTACTGCGAAATATCGGTCGCAACAAGATGTGCGGAATCGACAGGCAGCTGATCGCTCGGCTGCTTGTCACTCGGCTCTTGTTCTTGTCGGCCGGGAGCCACGCCCGCGGCCCGCTGCATGAACACCTGAGCCCGCTCGGTCTGTCCGTCCAGTTCCAGCCACGTGCCGACCATCGCCAGAGCGAGGCCGTCATCGGGATGCCTCAGAGCATAAGCGGCCAGGTAGTCGGCGTGCG
This sequence comes from Aureliella sp., assembly GCA_051960375.1. Lineage (GTDB taxonomy): Bacteria > Planctomycetota > Planctomycetia > Pirellulales > Pirellulaceae > Aureliella. The sequence goes on from JBQCEI010000892.1 coordinate 1,634, forward strand.
TTTCGCGCTGCGGAGCTGAAGCGCCGTAGAGCTCGGCCAGTCCGCCTGCGGGCAGTGCGCTGGCGAGCAGCGATTGTTCGCTCAGCGACGCCGCTTCGAACATCACCGCCGCTTGCTCGCAGTCGCCGCTGGCAACCAGAGCGATGAAGCGACGCACGGCCAGTTCATCATGATTGCCGTAGCGCACGGTCAGCCGCGCGTAAGCGGCCGCCGCTTGCTGATAATCGCCTGCGGCGAAGATCGCATCGGCCGCTTGCAGCAGCGTCTTGGAGAGCGGCACCAAATCGGTGGCAATTTCCGGCATCACCGGCTTGGCCAACGAGACACTTTGTACCGAGCCGCGGCCAGCGGCCGTCAGCAACGAACCGTCGGCCACTCCTCTCTCCTGCTCGGCGCGAGTCAGGCTCGAGGAAGGAATCCAGTTAGGCAAAGCGCGAACCGACGGAGCCGCTTCAGCCGAAGCAGGCGCTGGTTCGGCCGGCGGTGCCGGAGCCGCCTCGGGGGCGTTGTACGTCGGGGCCACAGTCGATGGAACGCCGCTATCAACAGGCAGCCCAGCGCAAGGATCGCAGCACGTCGACGCGACTACCGGTGCACAGCAACTCGACGAACCGTAAATCGACGAACCGTAGACCGAAGCATAAGGTGCGTAGTAACCCGACCCGTAATACGGCCGATAGGCATAGCTCGAGACCGGATAGGCGGCGATGCCCGGATAGTAGAACGTGTCGTAGGAGCTCAGCGAGCCCGGATAGATGTACGGATAGCGCCTTGGGTAGTCATACGAGTAACCGCCCCACCAAGCCGGTCCAATTCCGATGCTCAGCGAAGTGTAGCTGCTGCCCCATCCGTAGCTCGGCCAGCCATATCCGCCCCACGAGCCGCCGTAGTACGGCAGCCCGTACACCGACGCCAGCCCGCCGCCATAGTAGCCGTGGTGATGGCCCCAGCCACCATAACCCCAGCTGCCGCCCCAACCGTGGTGATGGCCCCAGTGTCCCCAGCCCGCTTTGGCGTCCGCCGCCGCAAACAAGGAACCGAGCAAAGCGACGCCTATGGCAAGTGCGATCTTGAAACTGCGCAGCACGGTTAAGCACCTCCGCTAAGAAAAAAGCCGATTCTGCTCCCCAATCGGCAATTATCCTTCATGTCGCCCGATTAGGCAACAATCCAGCGAAGGGATGCTAGCGATGACTCTGGCCCTCGTCCTCCTCTGCGCACTCCGCGTCCTCCGCGGTAAAACCGGTAGGCGCGGTGTGGCACTGGCTGTGCCAGTGTCTTCTGTTTCGAAGTACCAAAGCCAGAAGTGATGCAAGGCGTCCCACTGCACTCATCCTCTGGCCAGAGAGACGAGCGAGGCGATTTGCCATCAGACCGCGTTCTCTGTCTTGAACGCTGCAAACTTCGAGAAAGAAGGCACTGGCATAGCCAGTGCCACACGGAGCATGCATGAAAAACGCAATTGCAAAATTTACGCGCCGCCGATGCGGCGTTCCATCTCGCCTTGCACTTCGTCGATCTTTATGCGCACCTGTTCGAGTGAGTCGCGATCGCGAAGCGTGACGGTTTGGTCTTGCAGCGTCTGGCCGTCGACGGTGATGCAGTACGGCGTGCCGACTTCGTCCTGGCGGCGATAGCGGCGGCCCACTGCTCCCTTCTCGTCGTAGAAGACGTTGAATTTCTTCTTCAGCTGGCGATAGATGTCCTGGGCGACTTCGGGCATGCCGTCCTTCTTGACCAGCGGCAGCACCGCGGCCTTGATCGGAGCGATGCGCGGATGGAGTTTTAAAACGACGCGCGACTGCATAACTCCCTTTTCGTCGGGAGCCTGGTCTTCGCAGTAGGCTTCGCAGAGGAAGGCGAGCGTAGCGCGATCGGCGCCGGCCGATGGTTCGATCACGTGCGGCGTGTAGCGCTCGTTGGTGATCTCGTCGCGGTAAGTCAGATCCTTGCCGCTGCCTCGCCACTTGGGCTTGCCGTCTTCGCCCAGCTGCACTTGGAGCGGATCGGTCTCCTCGTCGAGCTTGCCTTCCATGTGGCTGCGGAGGTCGAAGTCGCCTCGGTGCGCGATGCCTTCCAGTTCGCCGAACTCGCCCGGCGGCAGGAAGGGGAAAGCGTATTCGATGTCCGCCGTGCCGATCGAGTAATGGCTCAGTTCGTCTGGCTCGTGTTCGCGCAGTTGCAAGCGCTCGCCCGCCAAGCCTAGATCGGTGTACCACTGCATGCGGCGATCGCGCCAGTAGCGATACCACTGCTGCGAACTCGACGGATGGCAGAAGAACTCGATTTCCATCTGTTCGAATTCGCGCGAGCGGAACGTGAAGTGGCGCGGCGTGATCTCGTTACGAAAACTCTTGCCGACCTGTGCGATTCCGAACGGCACGCGCACGCGAGTGCTGTCGCAGACATTCTTGAAGTTGACGAAGATGCCCTGCGCGGTCTCGGGCCGCAAGAACGCGCGATCCGCCTCGCCGCCCAGCGCGCCGATCGTCGTGGAAAACATCAAGTTGAAGTCGCGCGGCTCGGTGAGCGTGCCAGTGCTTTTGGCATCGGGGCCAACGACCGCGCTGAAACCTTCTCCCAACTGCGAGAGGGTCATCAGCTTGTCTTCGAACTTGAGCTGATCGAGGTCCTTGCTGCGCAGACCGAAATACTTGAGCGCCTTGGCTTCGATCTCGGGCTTCGGATCTTCATCGGTAATGACGGAGATGAAGACGCGCTGCGGTCCGTCGTCGCTGGCAGATTCTGTCGCGCCGTGGCGTGCGACGCGGCCGGTGACCCACAGGCCGACGACGTGGTCCCAGCGGTAGCGCTTCTGCGACTCGCGACAGTCGACCATCTTGTCGCAGAACAGATCGTAGTGCCCACTGACGCGCCACACCTGCGGATGCATGATGATCGCGCAGTCGAGGCCCACCATCTCGTACGCCTCAGGTGCGCCCGGAGGAGCCGTCAGCTCGTCGTGGCCGGTGATCATGTCGCGCCACCAGGCTTCTTTGATGTTGCGTTTCAGTTCGACCCCCAGCGGGCCGTAATCCCAGAAACCGTTCAGACCGCCATAGATTTCGCTCGACTGAAAGAGGTAGCCGCGGCGCTTGCACAGTGAGACCAGTTTTTCCATCTGCATATTCGAGTTCTTCTACAAAAGCCAACCAGGGGCGATGCGATCTGTTGAAATGGTAGCTCACTAAACGCCCGGGTAGGAGGGGAGCGCAGGGCTGCTCCCCCGGGTTCCGTTTTTTACCGCGGAGGACGCGGAGAGCGCGGAGAAGCGTCGGCTTAACGCCGCGAAACCGCTACCACACGAGCGAGGCCGGCTAGGTCCTTGATGACGGTCGGCTCGGTCCACAGCGACCGATCGACCATCGCGACTACTTTGTCGGCGATCATCGGAGAGAGCTCGAACAGGAGCCAGCCGCCAGGCTTCAGATGCTGGGCGCTTTGAGCCAGCAGTCGCTCGATAGTCTCGGCGCCGGTCGGGCCGGCGACCAGCGCGCCGCGCGGTTCGTACTTGCGCACTCCCGGGTCCAGCTCGGCATACTCGGCTTCCGAGATGTACGGCGGGTTGCTGACGATCAAGTCGAACTGGCTGTCGCCGAGGGCTGCGAGCAAGTCGCTTTCGACGAGTTTGACTTGCCCGCCGACTTCATGCTTGGCGACGTTGCGAGCGGCCAGAGCGAGGGCTGCGGGCGAGATATCGACCGCCGTGATCTGGGCGCCGGGCAGCGACTTGGCCAGCGAAATCGCTACGATGCCGCTGCCGGTGCCGACGTCGAGGACTCGCAGGCCGGCAAAGGAGCGCGTCGGCCGGGACGGCGGTGCATACTCGCCGGAGCCGCCTGCGACGACTTCGGTCGATTCGTCGGGCTGGGTTTCGGCCTGGGTCGGCTGGTCGCCGCTTTGCTCGAGGGCGGCTCGTTTGGCGGCGGTCTGGGCGGGCGACTGGCCGGTCAGTTGCTTGGCTCGGTCGATCGCTTCGACGACCAGGTGCTCGGTCTCGGGGCGCGGGATGAGCACGTCGGGATTGACTTCGAAGGGGAGCGAGTAGAACTCTTTGCGGCCGACGAGGTAGGCGACCGGCGTTCCTTCGGCGCGGCGGCGAACCATTTCCTTGAACGCCGCACGGATCTGTTCGGAGGGTTCTTCATTGAAGGCCGTGTACAGCTCGATGCGCTGGCAGCCCTTGGCTTCGGCTAGCAAAACTTCCGCGTCCAGTCGCGGCGAGGTCGAGCCGTGCTTTTTGAGGTAATCGGCAGTCCACGTCAGCAGCCGTCCTACGGTCCAGGCTTCTGCGGTGCTCATACGGTCTCCATGTTGCCGCGAATCTGATCGCGTTCGTACTCCAAGAGTGCCGAGGTAACTGGCTGCAAATTGCCGGCCATGACGCTATCCAATTTATAGAGCGTCAGACCGATGCGGTGATCGGTGATGCGGTTCTGAGGAAAGTTGTAGGTGCGGATGCGCTCGCTGCGGTCGCCCGAACCGGTGAGGGTTTTGCGCGTATCGGAGCGCTTCTTCATTTCCTCTTGCCGCTTGTGGTCATACAGGCGGCTCTTGAGCACGCGGATCGCCTTGGCGAGGTTCTTGTGCTGGCTCTTTTCGTCCTGGCACTGCACGACGATGTTGGTCTCGTAGTGCGTTAAGCGGATCGCCGACTCGGTCTTGTTGACGTGCTGACCGCCCGGGCCGCTGGCGCAGAACTTGTCGATGCGGTAGTCGTCGGGTTTGAGTTCGATTTCGACATCTTCCGGCTCAGCCAGCACGGCCACCGTGGCGGCCGAGGTGTGGATGCGGCCCTGCGTTTCGGTCTCGGGAACGCGCTGGACGCGGTGGCCGCCGCTTTCGAACTGCAATTCGCGGTACACGCCGTCGCCATCGAAGCCGAGGATGATTTCCTTGAAGCCGCCGCGCTCCGACGGACTGGCATCCATGACTTCGACTTTCCAGCCCTTGGCTTCCGCGTTGTACTTGTACATTTCATACAGGTCGCGGGCGAACAGAGCGGCCTCTTCGCCGCCGGTGCCGGCGCGGATTTCCATGACGCAGCGGGTGCGGTTGGCGTCTTCGCCGCCGATGGTCATTTCCAGCAGTTCGTCCCACAGCACCTCGCGCTGCTTGCGGAGGCTTTCCAGTTCTTCCTGCGCCATCTCGCGTTCTTCGGGATCGCTGCTGCTGGCCATGTCGGCCAGGTCATGAATGTCGTCGCTCATCTTTTTGTACTGGCGGTACTTGGTCGCCAGCCGCGCCAGCGAACCGTGTTCGCGCGCGTAAGCGGCCATCTTGTGCGACTCAGCCATGATTTCTGGCTGGCTCATCAGATGTTCTAATTCTTCGAAGCGCTTGAGCTTGCTTTCTAATTCATCGCGTACGTTCATACCGACCGCCGAACCTGCTAGAGAGCGTGAGGTTGCAATGGGCTGCTGGGATAAGCCCGCCTCGAGTGTTATGGGGCTGCTGTTATAGGGCTGCGGGGCATCACGGCTGCTGTGCGCCAATCGAAGGCGGCGCCGCCGAAGCGCCCGACAGGAGAGGCTCGGGGTGGGCGTGCACCGAGCGGAGAATGCGATCGACGTCGGCGCCGAAGCCCGGAGACGAAACCTGAAGCCTGCTGGGGAAATAAGAATAGGACGGGCACGCATGCCCGTCCACTGAGCCGTCGGAGCGCGATCCGATCAGTCTGCGACGCGCCTCGGAACTCGCCGCAGCTCGGCTCTCGGGAGAGCTCCTCGAGTCGCTCGGGCTGCGGGGAAATCGAAACGGCCGCCAGAAGAGGACCGCGGCGCGTGGGCTGGCAGGCGCGGCGCAGCTACTTCTTCTTGCCCTTCTTCGGCTGCAGGCTGGCGTAGGTGCCCGCGGCGAACTTCGACTGGAATTTTTCAATGCGGCCGGCGGTGTCGACGTACTTCAGCTTGCCGGTATAGAACGGATGGCAAGCCGAGCAAATGTCGACCTTCAGTTCTTTCCGTGTGCTGCCAGTGGTGAACGAATTGCCGCAGCCACAAGTGACTTTGGTTTCGAAGTAGTTTGGATGCGTGCCTTCTTTCATGGCGAACCCTGTCTTTTGGCAAAAACTGGTTGATTTATGAGCAGTGGGAATTTGAGTTTTTCAGTGAATCCCGCAGTTTACCGGGACGCCCACGACCGCTCAAGGGCAAAATGGACCGCCCTTTTTACCGCGGGGACGCGGAGAAGAGCGGAGGTAATCGGAGCCGGCTTTTTTGCACTGGCCCCGCTGGTTGGACACTGCGTATACTTGCAGTGAGTTTTTGACAGGAGTCTTCGACAGAATGGAGTCCGCCCGACGCTGAGCTGCGGTTTTGCAGTTCGTCAGGGCAATCGCGACAAGAGTGCTGATTAGCCTTGGCTGGCAGCCTTGTTGCGTTCTGCATAAACGGAAATCGGCGAGAACGGTTCGCTCCCAGAAGCCCGCGGCGACGATAACTGCCAGTACTTCTAGAAGCGTTCGCGAAGTCAACCCTCTGCGGTCATGGACAGCGCTAGTTTCCGACACGGAATGCGACGCCCTTCTGAGTTTGCCTGTCCACAACCAGTTTTCGCATTGTTAAAATCGCAGGGGAGGGACTTTTCCATGCAAATCAACGGTTTGCAGCATGCACAAGCCGCGCAGAGCCTGACCGGTACCAGCCGTAGCGCCGGTGCTCAGCGGTCGGCGCCGACGGCCCAGCCCCAATCGACCTTCGCCGCTGACGAACTCGACCTGTCGCCCGAAGCCCAGTCGCTCGGCTCCGTCCAAGGCACCGCCGAAGCGAGCTCCGGCGGCATCCGCTGGGATAAGGTCAACGCCCTGCGCGACGCGATCGCCAGTGGCAATTACGAGACCCCCGAACGTCTCTCGTCGGCGCTGGACAACATGCTCGATGCGTTCGCGTAGCGCTTAGCCAACGCAGTTTTTTAACGCAGAGACGCAGAGAGAGCGCCGCGAGCGCAGGGGGCGGAAGCGTCGCGGTGAGCATTGGCCGGTAAGGGGTTGTGGTCTACAATCACAACACAACCCCCCCGTGTGCGCGGCGTGCCGTGGGCGTCGGAACGCGGCAGCGTGCGCCTCTTGTCGGATTCCAGGATAGATCAGTGAGTGAAAACAACGCTCTTCAGTTTGATGCTGTCAGCGTCTCCCAGTCGCCGAGCGAACGCTTCGAAGAATATCTGCAGAGCCGCGGGCTGCGCAGCACCGACCAGCGCCGCTTCCTGGTCGAACAAGTCTTCAGCCGACACGAGCACTTCGACGCCGATCAACTGATCGAGCAGTTGCCTCGCAAGGGCCAAGCCAATCACGTCAGCCGCCCAACTGTCTATCGAACGCTCAAGGAGTTCGTCGACGCAGGGCTGCTGCGGCGCTTTGAACTGAACGGCCGCAGCGTCTACGAACACGACTATGGCTATCCCGAGCACGATCACTTGTACTGCGTCAAGTGCCATGCGCTGCTGGAGTTTCAGAGCGAGCAGTTGCTACAACTGCGCGAAGAAGTCGCTCGCCAGCATCGTTTCCGCGTGCGCTCGCACCGCTTGATCATTCAAGGCGTGTGTGAAGCCTGCAATCGCAGCTCGTCGCGCACTCGGCGCAAGCAAGACTTGGTCTGATTCGTTCCGCCCTCTCCGCGTCTCCTCGGTAAAAATCTTTCACCGGGGAGGACGCGGAGAGCGCAGAGGCAGGACGCGGTTTAGGCGTACTCAGTGTCGTCGCGGTCCGAATCGGATTCCATGCCCAGGCGCATGCACAGCGACTGGAACTGCTGATAGAGCGCTTCGCTGCTGCTGTGGACGTGCTCGGCTTCGGTCAGGAATCGCAGATCGTCCTCGCAGTAGACGTCGTGAGTGATCAGGACGCGTTCGAAGCTCTCCAGCGGCGAGCCGTAAGCGATGATCATCTTGTGCTCGTCGAACTGGACTTCCTGTTGACGCTGCGGATTGAGCACGGCGATGCCGGTGCAGCCGTCGTTGAGCAACATCGATTCGAAATCGTACAGGATGCTCTTGAGCACCGGCATGTCGATGTGTTCGCGGTAGAAATCTTCGTGGCCGGCGGGGCGGTAGTGGCTCGTCTCGAGCACTACGTCGACGACCGGGCCGAGCGTGTGGATCATATCGATGAACAAGTCGAAAAGCCGTTCGCGGCTAGCGGCGGCCATAACGACCGGAACGCGTTTCTTAGTCGCTGGATCGACGTAGGTGTCGTGGCGAAATCCTTGCCGGGGCAGGATTTCCAACTCGATCGAAGGACGGATGGCGTCGGTCAAATCGAAAGTTCCATAGCGGAAGATCTCCATGTGCGCTTCGAGTTGGTCCTCGGAAATCTGTTGGAATTTGGTGACGTTCTGAGCGCGGGTGAATGCGTTTACCGGCGCGCTGGTCTTCGAGCCTGGCTTTGAGCCCATTTGCTTAATCTCTTCATCTGTCTCGGGGGGAAAGACGCTGATTCGCACGGAAAGCAGCCGAGCGAATCGACAACCAAAACTAGGTCACCGCCCGACCGACGAACCGCCGAAACAGGGCTCGTCCAAATTTCCCCAGTGCCTCCCTGCTGCCGAATCGCTAGAACCGTTAAGAAGCCAACGCCTTCCCCGCCGCAGGTGGAGGGCATGCCGGAGGATCGCCCCCGGGCTTCCGCCCTTCTTGTAACCCGACGCGTAAGCGA
>JBQCEI010000893.1:0-2877 GCA_051960375.1 Aureliella sp.
AATCGTGTAAGCGTTCTTGGATGTGGTCAGTTGGAGATTGTCTTGCAGCTTGGCTATCGCTTCTTCCATCTCGACGTGCTGCCTGGCCTCTTCCGGAGAAAGGCCGCCATCGCCGCCACCTCCTCCACCGCCGCCGGTAAACGCAGAGAGCTGCTTGGTCAGCGACTGCAGAGTGCGTTCGAGCGCTCCGTGCGGCTCGAGAATGCGGCCGACGCCGACTCGTTTGACCACCTGTTCGGCCAAAGCCCGGCTTTCGAGCATCTCTTTGACGGAGCTGACTTGGGAGAGCCGCGTTTCCTGGACCGAGACGGTCGGGGTGATGCTGCTGGTCGGGTCGGTCGACAAAGTGCCGCGACCCAGCCGCACCAGCAGCTGCGCGTCGGAGTCGTATTTGGCCGGCAGAAAGTAAATCCCGGCCGTCATCAAGACCGTCAGCACGAAAGCGCTAACGATGATGCTGAATCGATAGTGCCAGAGTGACCGCACGAGCTCGCCGAGGGTCAGAGAGGCAAACCAATCAACGCTCGTTTCTCGATGCACGAAATTCACCTACGCCTTTACACGCGAGCGGGAGGGGAAACGTTCCGGCGCCCGGACTGCCGTCGCGCGGATGATGCTTGCCCCTCGTTGTCGCTTAGGTTGCCAACGGCCGGCCGCCGAAGCGGCTGCGAACCAAGTGGCGATGGAACTGTGTCGACTGTACCGATTTTTTCAGCCTCGAGTCTCGTCGCTTCCGGGCGAACCCGATGTGTCAGGCTCGCGGGGCGGAGTCGAAGCCGAGCGGCTTGAGCCTTTCAGCTTAATTAGCACTCTCGCTGAGGACCAATACGCCGGCCGGTGCGGATCGGGCAGGAGACCGCCGGCGCAGGCTGTATTGTAGCGTTCCGGTGGCTTGGCGCGGCAAAACTTGACGCCGCACGTGGGCCGCGACTAGGCTAAAGTAAAGATGGGCAGCGCGAAAAACTGCCCCGCTTTTCTTGCGATTTTGTTCCGTTCTTTTGCGTTGCAGGCGTCTCATGGGACTGTTGATTTGGCCGATTCTCTGGATTCTCTTCATCCTCGGCTTGTGGGTCGCCTACGCAGTGGTGGCTATTCGCGAGAGTCAGGCCCGCGCCAAAGCGGCCAAGGAGATGCTGGCCAGTCAACAAGCGATGGCTGCCGCAGGCGCTGAGATGGCCCCGCCGGGCGGCGAGCCGATGAGCGAGGGCTTCAATGACGGCTTTGGCGATGCCGGCCAAGGCGAGTTCGCCGACTTCGACGAAAACGCTTTCAAATAGTCTCTCCACTCCGCCGTCTGGTTCTATCGCTCTTCGGAACGAGCGCCTATAATGACGCCGATCCGCGCCGGGCTGAACATCTGAACTGGGTTCCCTGGGCAAACTGAGTCTGAGTTCCCTGAGCAAAACCGAGTTGCAATGGGCGGGCTTCAGTTGCATGGCAAACTGGGCTGTTGGGCACTGCCGTCGCGGACGGCATTCTATTTCTCGTGCCGCGGAGGTCATGTAAGTTGCTGCGATTCGGTGAGCCGGCCAAGCTGGCGTTGGAGGATGGGACCGTTTTTGAAGGATCTTCTTTTGGAGCACGTGGCGAGACGTCAGGCGAAGTCGTTTTCAACACTTCGATGACCGGCTACCAAGAGATCCTCACCGACCCAAGCTATCGCGGCCAGATCGTCACGATGACGTACACCGAGATCGGCAATTACGGCATCAATCCGGTCGACGTCGAAAGCGGCCGCCCGCAAGCAGCCGGCTTCATCATCCGCGAGGGAAGCCGCGTCGACAGCAACTTCCGCTCGGCCGGTGGTCTCGACGCTTATCTCAAGCAGCACGGCATCGTCGGCTTGTCCGGCATCGATACGCGGGCTCTGGTGCGACTGATTCGCAGTCGCGGCGCCCTCAGAGGGATCATCTCCTCGGTCGATCTCGATAACCAGTCGCTCGTCAATAAAGCTCGCAACGCTCCGAGCCTGGTCGGTCGCGATTTGGTTCGCGAAGTCGTTCCTGAGGCGCCGCGCGCCTGGGATGAAAGCCTGTATCAACTGGAAAAGAACGCCGGCAGCCAAGCCGAAGACGATAAAGCTCGCCCGCACATTGTCTGCCTCGACTTCGGCATGAAGTGGAACATCGCTCGCCACTTGGCCGATCGCGGCAACCGCGTGACGATTCTGCCAGGCACCGCCAAGGCGAGCGAAGTCATGGCCCAGCAGCCTGACGGCATCTTCCTTTCCAACGGCCCGGGCGATCCCGAACCGCTCACCTACGCGATCGGCACGATTCGCGAGTTGCTTGGCCAAAAGCCAGTCTTCGGCATTTGCCTTGGTCACCAGTTGCTGAGCCTGGCCTGCGGCGCGAAGACATTCAAGCTGAAGTTCGGTCACCGCGGCAGCAACCAGCCGGTGCTCAATCTCGATACCGGCAAAGTGGAAATCACCTCGCAGAACCACGGCTTTGCGGTTGAAGAAGAGTCGTTGCCGAAGAACTTGCGCATCACCCACCGCAATCTCAACGACAATACGGTCGCCGGCGTGTGCCACACCGAAGTGCCCGCATTTAGCGTGCAGTATCACCCCGAAGCCTCCGCCGGCCCTCACGACAGCCAGTATCTGTTCGATCAGTTCCAGCAGCAAATTGGCGCCCCTGCGGCGGCGGGTGCTAGTCGATAATCGGTAGTCGTTCGACGCTAATTGCGGTCGCGAAGCGACCACCTGCGATAGCCTGGGGCGGCAGCCCCAGGAACTGCGCAGCGTCGGCCGATCCAGGGTCGCGGGGCCTCATCAACCAAAAAAAATAAAAAGAAAAGAACCACCCCCCAAAAAATAAGGGTTAGGGGGAGGGGATATAATAAAAACCAAAAAATAAATTTTTAAAGAAGAAA
>JBQCEI010000894.1:0-2426 GCA_051960375.1 Aureliella sp.
GCGATGGTCCCGCGCATCTTGTCCTTGAAACAGACCGCAGTCGATCAGCAACGAACGACGGTCATCGATCATCAACTGATGACAAGAACCGGTGACGCCTTCGTGCGCACCGCGATGAATGACTTGCATTATGGAAGAGTTTCTAGCAAGACGCCGAGAGCGCGGACTGTCCTCATCGCTCTCTGCGTCTCCGCGGTTAAAAAAGGAACTAGCGATTCGCGCCGGCGCACGCTCATGGCGACAGGTCGACGAACGTTTCGCTCGCCTTCACTTTCTGAGGCGTGACCAGCTTCAGCTCGGTGAACTGGTCGACCAGCGTCTGCCAGCGCTCAAGCGACATGGCGCCGAACTGCTGCGCATCTTCGGGCGTGCACAATGGCTTGAGTTGCTTGGCGCCGTAAGCGAGCGCTTCGCTGGTCATCCGCTCGGGATTGAGCTTCAGGATCGCAGCGTTGGTTTCTTCGGGAGACTCGAGATATTTCTGCCAACCTTCGCGGCAGGCCTCGACCATCCGCTGGGCGATCGAGCGATGCTCTTTCACATACGGCCCGTAAGCGATGAGGCACGAGGCGTAGGGATTGAAACCGATCTCGGAAAGCATCAGCGTTTTGGCCGGCACTCCCTTTTCTTCGGCCAGCTGTGGCTCGCTGAAGTTGTAAGCCTGGATGGCGGTCTTGTCGTCGGCGACGAAGCGGGCGACGGAACCCGAATACGGGACCACTTGGACGCCTTCGAGCATGCCGCGGGCTTCCATGAAGCTCAGGAAGGCTTGGCCGCGATTGGCCTGGAGCGTGAGCCCCTTCAGTTTGGAGAGGCTGTCGATGCCCGAGTCGGCTCGCACCATGATGCACCGCGGCGTCTGCTGGATCGGAGCCAGCAGCGCGACGATGTCGGCCCCCTGCTGACGGAACAGCAGCACGTCGTCGGCATTGCCGATGGCAAACTGGACGCGGCCGGTGACCAGTTCCTGCGCCACCGGCGCGTTCTCGCCGCCGGGACGGATGTCGACCTCCAAGCCGTGCTTGGCAAAGATGCCATGTACCTTAGCGGCAAAGAAACCGCCATGCTCGGCTTCTGGATACCAGTTGAGCATCAGCGTGACGCGGTCCAGGCCCGGCTCGTTCGAAGCGCTGGCTTCTCCCTTGCCCGGCGCATTGGCAGCTGTCTCGCTGCGCGATGCCGGTTGGCAGCCGCTGAAGCAGGCAAGAGCCAGAATGCAACCGCCCAGCCATAGGCCCGCTTGAGCCACTCGGCCGCGCGAGACGGTTTGCAAGATGTGCGTGTGCAACATGATCGTTAACCACCACTTTCAAAGCCGACGTCGAGCGTCCAACGTCGCAGCAAGGTTCGGCCTACCAAATTGACCAGCCCCAGAATCAACAAGCCCAGCAGCGTGCTGGTCATGACCGCGGCAATGAGCGCGTCGGTGCGAGCCTGGTTCTGCCAACTGGTCATAATAGTACCTAAGCCGGCGCTCTGGATGCCGGTGCTGCCGACAAAAAATTCGCCCACGATCGCCCCGATCACCGCCAGCCCCGCGCTGACGCGCGAGCCGAGCACGAGATGGCCTACCGCAAAGGGAATATGCAGCTTGAGGAGCGTCTGCGCGGGCGACGCGCGGTTGAGCCGAAAGAGATCGCGCAAGTTCCGATCGACCGAAATCAGACCGGCCGTAACATTCGAGACAATCGGAAACAGGCTGATGATCACCGAGACGAGAACCACCGTTCGCCAGTGGTAGCCCGACCAGGTGATCAGCAGCGGCGCGATGGCGACGATCGGCACCGTTTGCAAGAAGACGACGTACGGATAGAGGGCTCGCCGGAGCAGTTGCGATTGGCTGAAGGCGACCGCGACGAGCGAACCGACGACGACGCTGCTACCCAGTCCGCACAGCGATGCCAGGGCCGTGTTGGCAAACGCCCGCGCAAGCGTCGACGCTTCCTCAAGAGCTACCGACGCCACCTGAGTCGGCGCCGGCAGCACGATGGGGTGAATATGAAAGACCATCACCGCCACTTGCCAGCCGGCCAGAAAGAGCAGTAGCGTGAATAAGGTCGTCGCAACTTGACGCATGGATTTCTCCGCGTTCTCTGTGTGCCGCACCCCTCGTTCCCAGGCTCTGCCTGCCGCACCGCTCGTTCCCAGGCTCTGCCTGGGAACGGGCTGTCTTCGAGGCTCTGCCTCGTTCGGGCAGCCACAAACGCCGAGCTCAACCGCGTGTTCCGGGAGGCGGCGCCTCCAAGACAGTGCGTTCCCAGGCGGAGCCTGGGAACGAGCGAGGTTACGCCTTGAGGGGCAGGTTGACCGCTTTGCCGGTCTTGGCGCTTTTGTAAATGGCCAGGATCAGTTCGACGCTGCGGCGGCCTTCGCGTCCGTCGAGCCGCGGCGTGGTGCCGTCCTTGATCGCTTTTAAAAACTCGCGG
>JBQCEI010000895.1:0-2690 GCA_051960375.1 Aureliella sp.
CTGCGATCGAACGTCGTGATGTTATCCAGCCCTAAAAAGCCCCCTTCAAAGATGTTGTTCCCCGCTGCATCGACTTTATTGACCCACCAGGCGAAATTGATCAGCAGCTTGTGAAAACATTTTTCCAAGAACACGCGATCGGCTCGGCCGCTGCGAATGCGGTCCATGTTGTAGACTCGCCAGACGGCCCAGGCATGCACCGGCGGATTGAGGTCGCTGAACTCCCACTCGTAAGCTGGTATCTGACCGTTGGGATGCTGAAACTGCTCAAAGAGCAATAGCCAGAGCTGCTCTTTGGCGAACTCTGGATCGACCAGCGTCAGCGGAATGGTTTGGAAAGCGAGATCCCAAGCGGCGAACCACGGATACTCCCACTTGTCCGGCATCGACAAGATGCGCATCGAATTGAGATGCTTCCAGTGCACGTTGCGGTTGTGCCTGCGATAAGGCGGCGTCTGCGGATTGTCTCCTTCGAGCCACAACCGAACATCAAACAGATAGATCTGCTTGCTCCAGATCATGCCAGCCAGCGCTTGCCGCTGCACGAGGCGCTCGTCCTCGGTTGCCCGCGGAGGATGAATGTCGGCATAGAACTCGTCGGCCTCGGACTTGCGAAGAGCGACGATGGCGTCGACGTCGCGGAGCGGATTCTCGAGCGGCTGATCGGACAAACGCAAGCGTATGACGCGCGACGCTCCGGGCTTGATCGTCAACTCGCGGTAGTGAATGCAGGCCTTCGTCCCCTGCTCTTGCGGATTTGTGCAGTTCTCGCCGTTGATCACGTAGCGATGGAAAGCATCTTTGACAAAAGGGCTGCGGTTGCGCACGTTCGGACCGAACAGGCGATTGATGTTCGATTCATTGTTCGTAAAGAGCGGCTTGCCGCCACCCTCGGCATAGAGCCAACGCTTGCCCAGCGCATACGGAATGAGCAGCCCGGTGAGCGGTTCGGCGGCCGAGCCATCGGCAACCAAACAAATCGACTGACGGTTTTTCGATTCGCAGCTGATCGTCGGCTCGGGCGCAGGCGGCGAGGTCCAGGCCCAACGGTTGCGATACCAAAGATGGGGCAACAAATGGATGCGAGCCGTCTCGGGCCCGCGGTTGATGATCTCGATGCGCACGCATAGGTCGTCGGTGTCCGCTTTCGCGTATTCGACTTGCACATCGAAATAGCGATTGTCATCGAATATGCCGGTATCGAGCAGCTCGTATTCGCGGTCCTCCAAGCCGCGGCGGCGGCCGGTCTCGACCAAGTCGCGATACGGATACTCAGCCTGCGGATACTTGTACAAGTACTTTAAGTACGAGTGCGTCGGTGTCGCATCGAGGTAATAGTAATACTCTTTGACGTCCTCTCCATGGTTGGCTTCGCGCGGCACGACGCCGAACAGCCGCTCCTTGAGGATCGGATCGCGTCCGTTCCAGAGCGCAATGGCAAAGATCAACAACTGATAACGGTCGCAAATGCCAGCCAGTCCATCCTCGCCCCAGCGGTAGGCCTTCGAACATGCCTGATCGTGAGTCAGGTAGCTCCAGGCATCGCCATCGACGCTATAGTCTTCGCGCACCGTGCCCCACGAACGTTCGCTGACATACGGCCCCCAGCGCCGCCAATTCTTCTGCCCCAGCCGATCCTCTTCCAGTCGTATTTGCTCGGGATTCAGCGGTGCACGATGTTTCTCGGCCTGGAGTGACATAGCGGCGGCTCGGATGTTTTTGACTGAGAAGCGAATCAGGGCGATTTGCCAAGAATACACCGCCGACTGCGCCACCTTCAACAAATGGCCAAAGGGTGGGGCCTTGGCCGGCAAGCTGTCACGAGAAGATTCACCACCAAGACACGAAGACACGAAGAGAACGAGTAACCCGACGCGTAAGCGAGGGACGAACCTGCCACTAAGGCTGCGGAGCCGACGGGTGGAGTGGAGCGCTGAGGCAGGTTCGTCCCTCGCTTAGGCATCGGGTTACATGATCGAACCCAACCGGCTGATAAACCCTGCCGATTGGCCAAGGGCTGCCTCGCTTGCGACGTATGCTGAAACGGACGCTTCGGCCGGTCCGATGATCGCTTAAGCCTTCAACCATTGGACTGGCAACATGGCCAAAACTCACTTGCGAGTGCTAGCGATAGCGACGATCCCCCTTCTGCTCATTCCGCTCGCCGCCAAGGCGGACGGGCCGGTTTACTCGCTTTCCGATTTGGACCAGGCTCACGGCGAGGCTGCGTCGCCGGAAGCGGTGCACGAGTTGGCTCCCATCGTGCCAGGCGCCGAGTCGGGCGTCGAACTCGTGCCGGAGTACCCGCGCCAGGTCAGTCATCATCCGGGGACGCCTCAGAAGCCGCGGTGGGACCGGCCAGGGGACATCAACCAGAGCCAATGTCCGCCTGAGCGTTACCTGCAGGATGACTGCGCTCGCGCCGGCTGGCCGCACACAGTTCGCAAGTGGGCGACCTGCTCGATCAATCCGCACTATTCCGCTTGGTATGTCGGTGGCGGCTCCGCATGCGTCTTTCCCCACGGCCGCGGCCGAACTCTGGACGAAGGAACTTGGGGGCTCGATTATTCGCTATGGCCTCGCCCGGGCCACGTCTGGATGAAGTGGACGCGCGGCCGCGAGCAAGGGGGCCTCGGCGCCTATGATACCGATCATTGAATACTAAGCTCGTTCCCGGCTCCACGCTCGTT
>JBQCEI010000896.1:0-5291 GCA_051960375.1 Aureliella sp.
CATGTTGCGTTCCTACCCCGCTACCTCCCATCACTTGCGAAACCGAATGTCTCACAACCACTACGCTGCCGCCAGCGCACTAGTCGCTGGGCTAATCGCCTTCGCCGCTTCGCCGGCCCGTGCGCAATCTCCGATTACGCTCACCGTGCCACAACCTTATCAAGTCATCCAGCGCGTCGGCTACGATCCGTCAGCCGAGTCGCCGACGGGGCGAGGCTCGGCCGAGGTCGTCGTCGCCGGCACCTTGCCCGAGGTGATCACCGCCCGGACGTCGCTCGAGTATCGCTTGCTGCCGCTGGAAGGCGAGCCGCATGAAAAGTCATCGAGCGCTCAATCGAATTGGAAGCATGCGACGCTCGGTCTGAGCAAACCGGACGACCGAAATTTCCATGTCTCGATCGTCGTACCCGCAGGCTGGCATCGGCTCGAGGTCCGCGCGACCGAGCGCGATGGCAAGAGGTTCGAGGGAGCTGTCGAACCGATCGGCGTCGGCGAAGTTTTTCTCGTCGCCGGTCAGTCGTATGCCTCGAACTCGAACGACGAGCGGCTGAGCGTCCAAGATCCGCAAAGGAGAGTGGTCGCCTTCGACTGGGAAAAGAATAGCTGGGGCGTCGCCAACGATCCTCAGCCCACTGCCGACGAGAGCGACGCTGGCTCGATCTGGCCAGCGGTCGGCGATCTCTTGCTGAAAGAACTCAAGGTGCCGATCGCTTTTGGCAACGTAGCCTACGGCGGCACTTCGTCAACCCAGTGGTTGCCCGATGCCCAGCCAGTCGGCAAGCGCAAAGTGAGCCTGCATCTAGGCCTGATTGAATGCGGCAAGCAACTGGGCCGGTTCCGCGCGGTGCTCTGGCAGCAAGGCGAATCGGACGTCATCGAAAAGACTTCGGGCGAGCAGTACATCGCCAACCTAAAGCGAATTCGTAAAACGGCGGTGCGAGCCTGGGGCTTCGAACCGGTTTGGCTCGCCGCCAAGTCGACGCATCATCCCACCGTGTACAACCAGCCCGAGACAGAAGAGACGATTCGCAAAGCGATCGAACAACTCTCGGAGCTGCCCGGCTTTGGCGCGGGCCCCGACACCGATACGCTCCAAGGCGACAACCGCGGCGATGCGAAGTCGAAGCGTCACTTCACAGCCGTCGGCCAGCGGCGTGCAGCCGAACTGTGGCACAAGACGTTGATGGAGCATCTGGCCCAAGTTCCGAGCGGCATCGAAGCCGCTTCGTTCTTGCTGAACGATCTGCATTTGCTCGAGCCGGCTTGGCGGTCGGAGATCGTTTACGGTGAGAGCTGCGTCTTGCGCACCGGCGCGGACGGCGGCCTACCGAAAGCGACGCTCGCTTTCGAACCCGCGGAGATCATCGACGTCGTCACGGCGGACCAGCAACATCAATTCGATCTGGTGCAAGATTGTTCGTGCGCCGACGCGAGAGAGCGAACGCTCACGTTCCAGTCGCCCGGCCCCGTGCAGCCGATCGCCGATGCCGAGCTGTACTTGCCTCCCGATTCGCCCAACAGCTACAAGCACCGCGTCGGCCATCCCGAGCAGAACTTGCTGTTCCGCCCAGGTCGCTGGTTCCACGATCGCGACATCGAAGTGACTTATCGCCGCGATTTGGCTCGCGAGTCTCTGACCGACGTCCCAGTCACCTTTGGCTCGCTCCCCAAGACGCTCGATCGATTAAGCAAAGGGGACCCGATAACGCTCGGCATCAGCGGCGACAGTATCTCGACGGGACTCGATGCGTCGGTGAAGACCGGCACGCCGCCGTTCCAACCCGGCTATCCCGATTTGGTCGTCGCGCAATTGCAAGTGCTTTCCGACAGCGAGATCTCGCTCAAGAATCGAGCCGTCGGCGGCTGGAGCGTGGCCAACGGTGTGAAAGACCTCGATGCGATGCTCGCCGAAAAGCCGCACTTGATCATCGTGGCTTATGGCATGAACGATGTCGGTCGCAAAGATCCGAAGTGGTTCTACGAGCAAACGAAAACGATCATCGATCGCGCTCGCGCGGCCGATCCCAACATCGAAATTCTGCTCGTCTCGCCGATGCTCGGCAACAGCGAATGGGTGCACACGCCGCGCGAGATGTTCACGCTGTACCGCGATCAACTCAAAGCGCTCGTTACGCCGGGCATTGCGCTAGCCGATGTCACGGCGGTGTGGCAGATGATGCTCGAGCACAAGGGGTTCCTCGATTTGACCGGCAATGGGCTCAATCATCCGAATGACTTCGGGCATCGGCTTTATGCGCAAGCCGTGCTGCAGTTGCTAAAAGAGTTTTAACCGCGGAGGACGCGGAGAGCTCAACTCGTTCCCAGGCTCTGCCTGGGAACGCACTGTCTTGGAGGCTCTGCCTCCCAGAACCCGCGTTGAAGGTTTTGAAGCCAGCGCACTTGCGAGTGTGGCACTGGCTATGCCAGTGTCTTCTGCTCCGAAGTTGAAGAGTCAGAAGGCCCGGTAAAGCGTTCCAATGCAAACCCAACTTCGGCCGAGCAATGGTGCTAGACCGTTCCCATCGGGGCGTGTTTGTGGGCTTGAACGCAGTAAATTTCGAAAAAAGAACACTGGCATAGCCAGTGCCACACGGGGTTGGGCGCGAAAGCGCAACTTCTAAAGTTGAAGGCTGGCCTATCTCGCAGCCCCAGCGAGGCAGAGCCTCGAAGACAGTGCGTTCCCGGGCAGAGCCCGGGAACGAGCGACCAACTATCCCAGTTCCGGTTTGGGGCGGATGAGTAGCACCAGGCCAGCAGATAGCAGCGTGGCGAGGCCGAAGACGCCGAAGATCACGTTGTCGCCTAGTTGTTGATCTCGAAGGTAGCCGTAGGCGACGTCGGCGAAGCCGCCGCAACTGATGCTGACGAGATTCATGATGCCGTAGCCGGTCGCGCGCAAGTGCGGACGAGCGATTTGGCTGAGGATCGGCATGTTGTTGCAATCGAAAAATCCCCAGCCGAATCCGAACAGCATCAGAAAGCAGACGGCGACAAACAGCGAGCCGGCCGCACCGATACCCACGATCGCCGGCATGATCATCAGCATGCCCAAAGCGCTGACATGGATGCGTCCGCGAGCGGTGCGCCGCATCCACCGATCGGCCAGCCAACCTCCGATGAACACTCCGGCCAGCGCCGCCAGGTTGACATACAGCGTGGCCGACACGCCTGCGAGACCTTGTCCCAAATCGAACCGGCTGCGCAAAATTTCGGGCATCCAATCCTTAACCACCCAGCCGGCGATCGCCGGTAGCGTGAAGTACACCACCAGCAGCAGAAACGAAACGTTGGTCAAGAGCTCAGCCAAGGCCATATGCGGCGCTGGCCGCTGGTCGGCCGGTCCGGCGACTGCCGGCGCATCGCGCAGCAAGAACATCAGCGGAAACGCGTAGGCGACGCCGAGCACTCCTGCGGCGGTGAAGGCCATCCGCCATCCGATGTCGGGCGAATCGGCCGCATAACCGCTGAAGCCGCCCAGGATCAGCCCCGCGTAGATCGCCATTTGATGGATGCCGACGGCTCGCGAACGCGTCCGCCGGCTGTGGAAATCAGCGATCAGCGCCAGCGCGGCTGGGATGTAGCATGCCTCGCTGATCCCCATCAGAGCGCGCGTCGCCAGCAACTGGTTGAAAGTCGTCACGTGAGCGGTCATCCATGTCACCGCGCTCCACACCAGCAAGCTGATGCAGATGATCCAGCGGCGGCTGAAGCGGTCGGCCACGTAGCCACCGAATGGACTCAGGCCGGCATAGACCCACTTGAATGCGCCGAGCAACAATCCCCAGTTGGCTTCCATGGCGATCGTCGGCACGTCGTGCATGATCGACGCTTTCATCGCCGCCATCATTTGCCGATCCAGATAGTTCAGCAGCGCGACTGGCCAGAGCAGCATCACTACGATCCAGATGTAGTAACGCAGGCTCACATCGGTGTCGTCACTTTGCGCCATGAGAATCCTCGTTCATTTTTTACCGCGGAGACGCGGAGGAGCGCGGAGGACTGGTCCGCTCGTCAAGGCTGCGCCCGCCGATACAATACATCGCACGTTCAAGAAAACCAATGTGAATAGCGTCGCCCCTAGGACCCAGGCATTGAATTCGTCAGCTCGCTATCGCCGTGCCGCACAGTTTGCGCCGTTGGGCAGCGATGGACAAGCCAAGATCGAGGCCTCGCGCGTCGTGGTCTGCGGCTGCGGAGCTCTGGGCAGCGTGCTGGCCGAGCGCTTGGTGCGTTCTGGCGTCGGCCATGTTCGGATCGTCGATCGCGACTGGGTCGAGCTCTCCAACCTCCAGCGTCAAACGCTCTTTACCGAAGAGGATGCGCGCTCGAGCGTTCCCAAAGCCATCGCAGCGGTCGAAGCTCTCGGCCGCATCAATAGCGAAGTCGCTTTGGAAGCGGTAGTCGAAGACATCACGCATCTCAACATCGAGCGCATCGCCGCCGATGCCGACTTGATTCTCGACGGCACCGACAACTTTGAAACGCGGCTGCTGATCAACGATTACGCGCTTGCGCATCACGTGCCTTGGGTCCACGGCGGGTGCCTCGGGGCCAGCGGGCAAATCATGTCGATAGTCCCCGGACTGACGGCCTGCTTTCGCTGCCTGGTGCCCGAAGTGCCACCGGCCGACGCAATGCCGACGTGCGATACCGCCGGCGTGCTCGGCCCAGCCATCGGAGTCGTAGCGAGCTGGCAAGCGGCTGAAGCGCTGAAAATCCTGAGTGGTCATCTCGATGCAGTGTGCCGCGAGCTGATCACGATCGATACCTGGCACACGAGCTGTCGAATGGTCTCTCTCGATCGCTTGAAAGAGAGCGGCGATTGTCCGGCGTGCGCTCACGGCGACTATCCATTCCTCAGTGGCCAGCGGAGCGTGCAAGCGACGGTGCTTTGCGGCAAGAACGCGGTTCAGCTCGCTCCGGCCAGCGGCGGCGCAGGGCTCAATCTCGAATCGCTCGAGCCGCAGCTGGCCCGCGCCGGCAGCGTGACCCGCAATGCGTTTCTGTTGCGATTGCGCATGCCCGAGTACGGCCTGACGGTCTTTCGCGATGGCCGCACGGTGGTCGAAGGGACGACCGACCCCGCCGTCGCCCGCTCGGTCGTCGCCCGCGTGCTCGGCAGCTAGCACCCCGGTGTGGCACTGGCTATGCCAGTGCCTTCTGCTTCGAAGTTTGAAGCGTCACAGGGCCTAGCAAGCGTTCCAATGCCAATCCAACCTCCACGGAAAGCTCTTTTGCAACACAGTTCGCCATCGGAGAGCGGCCAAGCTCATGAACGCCATAAACTTCGA
>JBQCEI010000897.1:0-5719 GCA_051960375.1 Aureliella sp.
ACCAGCACCAACAACACCAGCCCCAGCGCCGCTCGCCGCGTCGGCGGCGCGGCATTTCGCGACGTCGTCGCCAATAGCACCAGGCTCAGCAGCACGATCGTGCCGGCCAGCGTCAGGTGCAGGTGTACCGAGCCGGCAAAGAACTGTGGGCTCGCCGCTCCCGTGATGTGACGCAACTGCGCCCCGACAGTCAGCTGCAGAAAGCTGACCACGGCCAGCACCGTGGACGCCCAGCGAGCCAGGCTGCCGGTGGCCCAAGACCGGTCCGGAGCACGAAACCAAAACTTCGAACTCATCACCGCAGTCGCCGTGGCCATCGCAAAGAACAGCGAAGCGGTGCAGCCGTGAATCATCGCCAGCGTGCGAGCATCGAGCCGCACGCGCATCCCGCCGAGCAAACCTTGCGCAATGACCGCCAGCAACACGGCCACCGTCCACCAGCGAAACCAGCGGCGCGTTTCGAACGTCCAAGCGCTGATCACCAGCCCGATCGACAGAAAACCTGCCAACGTGCCGAGCAGCCGGTGGCTGTGTTCGGCCAACAGATCAAACGGGCCATACACCCAGGTCGTGATCGGATAGGCGAACATGTTGTAGCCGTAGGTCGTCGGCCAATCGGGCACCGCCATGCCCGCATCGTAGGTTGTCACCAGCGAACCGACCCAGATCAGCGGAAAGACTGCCAGCGTCAAAGCGACAGCGAACCCGTGCACCCAACGCGAATAGCCTTCGCACGATGCATCACGCATGCGTTACACCCTCCACGGCCACTGCAGCGGGAGTGCCACACGCACCGCCTGGGCAACTGGTCGGTCGCTCGGTCTGCGGGCGGTAATCGCGCTCGCACGTCGGATCGCCGTATTCGTACGGTCCGCGATAAACGATCGGCTGGAAGTCGAAGTTCATGTGCCCCGGCGGACTGGGTGCCGCCCACTCCAGCGTATTCGAGTTCCAAGGATTGCGACCCACGCGCCGTCCCCAGAACAGGCTTGTCAAAAAGTTGATTGCAAAGATGATCTGCGCGGCCATCGTCGCGAACGCACAAATCGTGATGAAACGATTCAGCGGCAACATGTCGGCAAAGAGTTCAAAGTGATAGGGGTCGGCATAGCGCCGCGGCATGTTTCCCGCGCCGAGCAAATGCATCGGGAAGAAGGTCCCGTTGAGGAAGATGAACGTCAGAGCAAAGTGCACCTTGCCCCAGAACTCGTTCATCATGCGGCCGAACATCTTCGGGTACCAGAAGTAGATCCCGCCGAAGATCGCCATCGTCGACGCCCCGACCAGCACGTAGTGGAAGTGCGCCACGATGTAGTACGTATCGTGGATGACGATGTCGACTGGAGTCGAGGCCATCAGAATGCCGCTCAGACCACCGATGATGAACATCGAGATAAAGCCGACGGCAAAGAGCAGCGGCGTGGTCATCTGAATCTGACCGCCCCAGAGCGTCGCCAGCCAGTTGAACGTTTTGACCGCGCTCGGAATGGCGATCATCACCGTAGCGGCGGCAAAGGTGATCCCCAGCACCGGGCTCATGCCCGAGGTGTACATGTGGTGGCCCCAGACGATAAAGCCCAGGCCCGCGATGACGCACAGAGCCATCACCATCGGCCGATAACCGAACAGCGGCTTGCGCGAAAAGGTCGACAAGATATCGCTGACCATCCCCATCGCCGGCAGAATCATGATGTACACGGCCGGGTGCGAATAGAACCAGAACAGGTGTTGCCACAACAGCGGCTGGCCGCCACCGGCGACCGGCGCGGAGTTGTTGGCAGAAGCCAGTTCGGGCAGATAGAACCCGGTACCCATCAAGCGGTCGGTAATCTGCATGATCGAGCCGGCGGTCAGAACCGGCAGAGCGAACGCTTGCAGAATCGCGGTGATGAACATGCCCCAGATCGTCATCGGCAGCCGCATCATCGTCATGCCGGGAGCACGCATCTGGATGATCGTCGTCAGATAGTTGACCGAGCCCATCATCGACGCGACGCCGACGCAGGCGACGCCGCACAGCCAAAGCGTTTGGGCGGTGCCGCTGCCGGGCGAAGATTCGGTCAGAACCGATAGCGGCGGATAGCTGGTCCAGCCCGCACCGGCGCCGAACGGCGGCACAAAGAAGCTCGCTCCAATGAAGAAGAACGCCGGCCACATCATCCAGTACGAGAACATGTTCAGCGTCGGAAACGCCATGTCCTCGGCGCCGATCATCAGCGGAATCAGATAGTTGCCGAAGGCGGCGGTCAGAATCGGAATGATCACGAAGAAAATCATCACCGTCGCGTGCTGCGTCACCAGCGACGTATAGAACTCGGGCGAAATCTGCCCTCCTTCGCCGCTGAAGAGCATCGGCCCGACGATCGGCATGTTCTGCCAAGGCCAAGCCAACTGCCAACGGATGGCCATCGCCAGCATGCCACCGACGAAGAACCAAATTAGCGTCGAGAACAGAAACTGCAGACCAATGATCTTGTGATCGCGAGCGAAGATGTAGGTCGTCAGGACATGCACCAAGCCGCTGCTCGACTTGGCGTGAGCATGTCCTTCGCTCCAAGGAGTTGCGCTCGATGCACCTGTTGCACTCATATCTTTGACTTGTCTATGCAGGAAGTTTTTTTGACTGTCGCTGTGCTAATCAGCCGGCACGCGGTAGCGTCCGGTTTGTTGGTGCTAACCGCGGGTTAACGCCCTGCGGTTGATGGTTGACCCGGTGCTAACGTCGCGGGGCAATGGGGTGTTAGTTGGCGGCGGTGGCTTCGGCGGGGGGCTGCTGGCCCGGGGAGGACGGTTCGTCGCTGGGCGAGCCGTTGTCGTAGCTGCGTTCAAACTGAGCTTTGCGCAACCGCGCCAGGTACTGGTCAAACTGCTCGGGCGTTTCGACGACGAAGCGGCCCTTCATTTTGTAGTGGCCCCAGCCGCAAAGCTCCGCGCACACGATGTCGTAGCTGCCGGTCTTGCGTGCTTCGAACCATACGATCTGTCGCGAACCGGGAATCATGTCGTTCTTCAGTCGCAGCGCCGGAATAAAGAAGCTGTGCAGCACGTCGGCGGCTTTGAGCGAGCCGACCATGCGGCGATTCTGCGGAGCGTGTAGTTCGTTGACTTCGCCGATGATGTCGTCGGGCGTGTCGAGCACTTTGTCATCGCCGGCATAACGCACGCGCCATTCGAACTGGCGGCCGATCACTTCGAAGCTCGGCGGCTCGGGCTGGTCGTCGGCGGTGCCGAGTTGGCCGTCGGCGCCGACCATCATCGGTCGATTGATGCGAACGTCGGCGTAGACCTTGAATTGATACACGGCCAGGGCGATCAGGATGAAAGCCGGGATCGCCGTCCACCACACTTCGAGGCGATGGTTGCCGTGGACGAAGCGAGGCTTGTTGGGGTTGGTGGCTGAATCGTATTTCCACAGAAACCAAAACAGCGCCAGCCCAGTGGCGAGGAACACCACGCCGATCAAAGCCAGGATGATGTCGTGCAGCCGGTCGATCTCGACGGCCAGGGGATTGATGTTTTCAGGAAACCACAGAGCCAGCGGCCCCGATTGGGCGAACATCCCAATCAGGAACAGTGCCGTGCCCAGCAGAGGCACCGACAGAAACAGCAAGCTCCAAACTCGTCCCATGCTCATGTGCGGCAGCCTCTACGGATTCTCACGGGCAAATGGCGGCACACCGGCCGACGCGTTACTGATGTGCTCGTAGGGCAAGCTGAGCACGTAATTGACGACGTCCCAGACCTGGTTCTGCGTCAAGCCGAGCGGGTTGTCGGGCTTGAGCGGAGCGGCCGGCATCGTCGTGCCGTCGATCCCGAGGACGATGCGCATGTAGATGTCGACCGGCTGTCCGCCGCCGCGGTACATGCCGCTGCGCAAGTTGCGCGGGATGATGTGCCGCGGCTTGAGCGCGCCGAGCTTCAAATACGGCGCGATCTGCTCTTTGTCCTTGGCGTCGAGACTCAGCGGCTGCAACCAGTCCTTGGTCCAAGCGTCGTAGTCATTCTTCTGACCATCGCCCAGGCCAGTGCTGCCGTGACAAGTCGCACAGTTGGCGACGTTGCCATGAAAGATATTGCGGCCGCTGGCGATCGATTCGGCCAGCCGCTCACGGGCTTCGGGCGATCCCTCGGCATCGCGAGTAAAGAGGGGATAGTCCTCCGGCGGCGCTTCGACAGTGATCGCCTGATCGGCGGCCGCGTCCCAGCTCTCGGCAACGCCAAAGAGGATCTCGTCGACGATCTCTTGCTCGGCCTCAAACTCGTCTGGATCGCTCTCTTTGAGCTTCGGGTTATAGAGGTTCTCGCCGGCGGTGAAATCGAGATTGGCCCCTTCCTGCAGCAGCTTGCGTTCGACTTCGCCGCGCACCGACAGGTAGATCACATAGTCCACCAGCGCATCGACATCCTCCTCCTTGAGCAAACGGAACGAGGGCATGCTCGTTCCCATGATGCCTTCGCGGACGATGCGCTTCAGGTCGGTCCGCGTCGGCTTGCGGCCGAAGGGAGTCGATTTGAATTTGAAGACACCGAGGCGGAAATCGCGCGGGTAGGGATTCAGAAAGGTGGCGGTCGGGCCTAGCCCGTTGCCGGTCGTGCCATGGCAATTGACGCAGTGTTCGCGAAAGAGGCCGAAGTGCACGTCGTGCTCATCGCTGCGGACCGGTCCGGCGGCTCGCTGGAGGCGTTCCAGCGAAACGAGGTTGGCAAGATCTTCTTCCTCGGCAAAAGCTGCGGGCCACTTGGGATCGTCCGGCGTGCCGAACATATCTTCCAGCGCGGCTTGCGTCTGGACGACCGCCGGGGCCATGTCGATCGAGTTCTGTTCGGCCAGGAGCTTGGCCTGCAATACGTTGGGCTGAAACTTCGCCACCGGAACTTCGCAGCCAGAGAAGGCCACCAGAGCGGCCAGGGAAGCGGCTTGCAGGCAACAGCGGGTCCGCCCGTTGGCACTCATCACTCTCAATGCTTTTTCGTAAACGGTCACTAGTTCGCTCGCACGAAGGGTTGTTCAGGCGCTCATTATAGTGAAACAGGCTCGTGCCAACCCCGCAACGCGAAAACAGGTGGGGCAAAGCGTCGCGGAAGCGCCTCCGCACGTCAAATCAGTCCCCATGGTCGCGGAGACACCCCGCCAGAGGCAACTCTCAGCGCCCTCAGCGTCCCTCTCTGCGTCTCTGCGTTAAACCTACTTCCGCTCGCGAGCCTTCATCCGCTCCCGATACTGCTCCTGGAACGTCTTGGCCGGGGCCGGCGGCAGATCGCGGGCGCGCGCCCAGGTGTTAAGCCGGTTGTGGGTCAGCGCTTTGGGCAACCACCGCAGGCTCGTCCGGGCAAACCAGCCGGCCGTGCGGAACAGCCAGGGGCGAACCAGGATCCCCGACAGCAGCTTCATCGACGCTCGCTTCTTCCACGGAATCAATTTGCGTTCAGCCAGTTCGCCGCGCCAGGCCAGCAATTGATGATGCAGCGGAATCTTGACCGGGCAGACGTCGGTGCACGAGCCGCACAGCGTGCACGCGTAGGGCAACGAATGGTGTTTGTGCGCATCGTTGGCTGGCGATAGCACGCTGCCGATGGGGCCCGGGACGGTGGCGGCATAGCTGTGGCCGCCGCTACGACGATAGACCGGGCAAGTGTTCATGCACGCGCCGCAGCGGATGCACTGCAGCGATTCCTGAAACGTCTGGCTGGCTCGCAAGCGGCTCCGGCCGTTGTCGAC
>JBQCEI010000898.1:0-3440 GCA_051960375.1 Aureliella sp.
CGCGAAGGCATCGAACGGCCAACTTGATTTTGCGAATGGCAAGGTTCGGCTGATTGGGTCCGTTATCGACGAACCGCTCAGTTGCACCTTGGACGTCTCCACAACACCGCACCGTATCACAATGCAGGCCCCAGCCGGGGCCCCTTTGCTACAGGGAATTTTGGAAGTCAACGGCAACGATTTGCGACTGTGTTACCGAATGGACGCCAAACGAGATCTGGGATTCCCTGAGAACTTCAAATCTACTGCTGGCAGCGGTCTGATGCTGATCGAGGCGCACAGGGACGAAAAATAATTCACAGATGGGCTGGCAGACCGATGCACCGAAGTGGCGATTCGGTGGCGATGTGATTTCGGAGCCTTCCGCCGCCACTCGGTGATAGGTGGCGATAATCCAATTCCAACGCGACGGGCAAACTACCGGTAGCCGCATCAGGGCTGCTCGGCCGAAGGACCGCTAGCTTGCGCCTCGCGTTGTCATTTTCGAGCCGTCGGGCACTGAAGGCCCACGAAGAAAGCAATCTAGGGAAAGAAGCCATATGAGCGATCTTGGTTTATCGGTGAATCTTCAAGGGCAAATTGCCATGGTGACCGGGGCCTCGCAAGGGCTCGGTAAGACTTGTGCAATTCGCTTGGCGCAGAACGGGGCCACGGTCCTGTGCGTGGCGCGCAGCGCTGAGAAACTCGCGGCCACGGTCGCCGAGATCGAGCAAGCCGGCGGCAAGGCAGTTGCGATGCCTTGCGACGTATCCGACCGAGCTGCCGTCAAGCAGCTTTTCGCCGACGTCGAAGCGCAGCACAAGAAGCTCGACATCCTGCTCAACAACGCCGGCATCACCCGCGACACGCTTTTGCCGCGCATGACCGACGAGCAGTGGGATGACGTGATCCAGACCAACCTGACCAGCTGTTTTCTGTTCTGCCGCGCCGCTTCGCTGATGATGATGTCGGCCCGTTACGGACGCATCATCAACATGGCCAGCGTCTCGGGGCTGATCGGCAACCCAGGGCAGACCAATTACTCGGCCTCCAAGGCGGGCATGATCGGCTTCACGCGGAGCCTGTCGCGCGAGCTCGGCAAGCGCAAAGTGACCGTCAACGCCGTGGCTCCGGGCTTCATCGAAAGCGAGATGACCGAAGTGCTCGGTGAAGAGATGCTCAAGCAAGTCAAGCAGCGGATTCCGGCCAATCGACTCGGCGCGGCCGACGATGTCGCCGCAGTCGTCTTGTTCCTGGCCAGCCCGGCGGCCAGCTACATCACCGGCCAGGTGCTGACGGTCGACGGCGGTCTGACGGTCTAACAGCCCGCCCGAATGAATCAGCCGGCACGCGTTAGCGTCCGGTTTCTTGCGGCAAACCGCGGGCTAACGCCCGGCGGCTGATGAAACCAACCGACTTTTTCAACAGGCAGCGAAGACCCCTGAAGCGGCCGGAGAGTCACAAGGGGAGAAAAAGTGCCAAAACTCCGCGTGACAACCGCCGGCGACAAGCTACCTGCCTTGACCAAATTTGTTAAAATCTTCTATCTTCTTGGCCTTAGTTGACTCGACCCGGTCAGCCAGAGCGATAAAATCCGGTCGAAAATGCGACCGGCAGTGCCCCCCGTGAACGATTTAGGCAGGCGCAACCTGGGTCGCGCTTGCCAATGATACATTCTGAGACACAACGAATTGGGAGTTTTTTACATGGCATCCGTTGAGGAACGCGTTATCGACATCGTGGCTGAGCAGCTGGGGGTCGAGAAAGACAAGATCACTCGCGAAACGCACTTCGTAAACGACCTGGGTGCCGACTCGCTCGATACGGTCGAGCTGGTCATGGAGTTGGAAGAAGAGTTCGACATCAGCATCCCTGAAGATCAGGCTGAAAAGATCCAACGCGTCGGCGAAGCGATCGAATACATCGAAAAAGCCCAGCAAGCCTAAGCCGCCCTGGGCGGTCGCAAGGGCGTTGATAAAATTCCTATGGGTTTAAGGCCCCAGCCTTCACTGGGCTAGCGAGACTAGCCAGCCAACTCGACTCCGCAATACTGGTGTCATTACGACCGAATGCGGAGGCGACGTGGCGCCCGGTAGGCTGGGGTGGTTTTTTATAGTGACGGATGGAATAGAAGCATGAAACGCCGCGTGGTAATTACCGGCATGGGAATGATCACACCGCTGGGCAAGGAAGTGTGCCAGGTGTGGGACAACATCTTGGCGGGCCGCAGCGGCATTCATCGCTTGAGCTTGATCGATCCTGCTCCCTTTAAAGTCCAGGTGGCCGGCGACATTCCCGACTTCGACCCGGGCACCTACGTCGATCCCAAGGATTTGAAGCGTCTCGACCGCTTCACCCTCTTTGCCATGTACGCCGGTGGCAAGGCGATCGAGGATTCGCAGCTCGATTTCGCCGCCGAAGATCCGTTTCGCTGCGGCGTGATCCTCGGCTCGGGCATCGGCGGTCTGTCGGAGATCGAAATCCAAGTCGAGCGGCTGTTGCACAAAGGCCCGGATCGGGTCAGCCCGCTGACGATCCCCAAGCTGATGCTCAACGCGGCCGGCGGCAACCTGTCGATCCGCTATGGTCTTCGCGGCCCGAACTACACTGTGGCTACCGCTTGCGCCAGCGCCACTAACGCCATGGGCGACGCGCTCAAGACGATCCAGTATGACGATGCCGACGTCGTCGTCACCGGCGGCACCGAAGCCGCCATCACCGCCATGGGGCTGAGCGCTTTTCAGAACATGCGAGCCCTATCCGACCGCAACGACTCGCCCGAAACGGCCAGCCGTCCGTTCGATGCCGATCGCGACGGCTTCGTGCTGAGCGAAGGCTCCGGCATCCTGGTCTTTGAAGAACTCGAACACGCTCGCCGCCGCGGCGCGAAGATCTACGCCGAGGTCTTGGGCTACGGCGCCAGCGGAGATGCCGGTCACATCACGCAGCCCGACCCGGAAGGGACCGGCGCCGCGCGAGCGATGAAGAACGCACTCGGCAATGCGAAGATCTCTGCCGGTGAGATGGATTACGTCAACGCTCACGGCACCAGCACGCCGCTGGGTGACAAGGCCGAGACGCAGGCGATGAAGTCGGTCTTCGGCGAGCATGCCTACAAGATGGCCGTCTCGAGCACCAAGGGACACCTCGGTCACGCGCTGGGAGCCAGCGGCGGCATCGAGATGATTCTCACGACGCTGGCCGTTTACCACGACATGGTTCCGCCGACGATCAACCTGTCCAATCCCGATACGGCGTGCGACCTCGACTACACGCCCAACCAACCCGCCCAGCGCGCTGTCCGCACCGCCATGAACAACAGCTTCGGCTTCGGCGGCCACAACGCGAGCATCATCTGCGGCAAGGTCCGCGACTAAGGACACCTGGCTGCGTAGAGCACGGCTGTGCCACCCAGGTTG
Source organism: Aureliella sp. (assembly GCA_051960375.1). Classification (GTDB taxonomy): domain Bacteria; phylum Planctomycetota; class Planctomycetia; order Pirellulales; family Pirellulaceae; genus Aureliella. Next base: position 3,399 of record JBQCEI010000898.1, read on the forward strand.
GTTTGCCTCGCGGGTCCGCTTCGTTGCCAAACGCTGGATTTT
>JBQCEI010000899.1:0-2801 GCA_051960375.1 Aureliella sp.
TATGTCTCCGGACTCGTGCTGTGGTGGCGCAAGCGGCGGGCGCGACGGCGAGCCTAGGCTGCGTTTTGTTTTGCGAGCGCTTCGCGAATTTCGGTGCGTGCGAAGCTTTGTCGCGCTCCTGCCCCTCCCCCCCCGGCCCCCTCGCCCCGAAGCGGGGCGAGGGGGAGCGAGGATAAGGGCCGCGCTTGCCGCTGATTTCTTCTCTCCCCTCGCCCCGCTTCGGGGAGAGGGGTCGGGCGTGAGGGGTCTTCAGTAGCAGCGTTAGCACCACACTACAACATCGACATACGAAAGATAAACCAAATATGACCATCACCAAAAAACTCTTCACCTGGACGCTCGGACTGGCGCTGGCCGGCGCACCGCTGGCTACCTTTGCTCAGGACGGCAAGTCGACTCCCAAGCCGGTTCCGCAGACGCGGGCCGAGATGCTGGCGGCGCTCGATGCGCTCAAGAGCCGCACGCCCCGCTTGCCGCTGCCGCCGGTAACGCCCGAAGAAATCGCTGCGGCCGAGGCAGCACAGGCCAGCCGCGCGGCTGCCAGCGGAACCACGCCGACAACAAGCTCGCCAGGCATCGGCTCGCTTGGGCTGGTCAACAACGGTCGCATGCGGAATCGTTACTTGCCCGAAGACTTGCGCAGCGGCGGCTTCTCGCGGCAAGCCGACCCGGCGATGAAGTTCGACTACACGTTTTCCGTCGAGCTGTTCTGGATCGTCTCGCGCGTCAACAACTGCCATTACTGCTTGGGGCATCAAGAGGCCAAGCTCAAGTCGGCCGGCCTCAGCGAACAACAGCTCTTCGAACTCGACACGAACTGGACCAAGTTCACTCCCGGCGAGCAAGCCGCGTTCGCTTTCGCCCGCAAGCTGACCTTCGCCCCGCAGAACGTCACTGATCGCGACATCGATGCGCTGCGACCGCACTTTGCTCCCGAACAGATCCTTGAGATCGCGTTTCTGGTAGGCCGCTACAACTCGACCAACCGCTGGACCGATTCGCTCGGCATCCCGCAGGAGGATCACCGCGAGTTTAAGTCCGAGCTGCCGCTCGAGGCGCAAGAGACGCGCTCGGAAGTCGCCGTGCAAGGTTTTCCGCCTCGCACCACGATTACCGATTTCCATGCCTGGCAGAAACAATACGAAAAAGCCGCGACGCGCAAGAGCCGTTTGCCACTGGTTGCGACCGACAAAGCCTCGCTGAACTATGAACGCCTGCTAGCCAACTTTCCAGTCTCGGGCCGGCAGTGGATCGAGCAAGTCCGCCAGGCGCGCACCGCCGGCAGCTTGCCGAGCGATTTGAAGAATAAGATCGCTTACGTCGCCGCCCGCGCCGACGGAGCTTGGTACATGCAGCATCAGTCGCGGACCGCGCTGCTGAAGCAAGGCATGAACGACAGCGACATCTTTGCGTTAGCGATTGCCGCCGCCGATCAGCACGCTCCGGCGCAGCCGGCCGACGGCACCGCGATGGCGCTGCGGTTTGCGCACAAGCTGACCACCAGCCCGCAGGCGATGGTCGACAGCGACATCGAAGTGCTGCTCAAACACTTCTCGCCCCAGCAAGTCGCTGAAATCGTCTACCACGTCGGGATCGCCGCCTTCATGGATCGCGTCACCGAATCGGCGGGGCTGGGCTGGAGCGACGAAGCATAGCCGCCAGCGGCGCGACTGCTGTTTTTTACCGCGGAGACGCGGAGAGCGCGGAGGTAAGTAGTTACTGCGCAGGAGGCGGAGAGGGATCGGAAGGGGGTGAGGACTGCTGCTCGCGTTTAAGCGCCTGAGTCAGGGCTCGGTCGAATGCGCTGGCGAAGCTCTGCTTGTCGCGAGCATCATATGGGCGAGCGCCGCGGAGCGTATGTCCTGCGCCGCGGAGGTCGTCCATGAAGTTGCGGACCGACAAGCGAGCCGCGATGTTGTCGGGCGTGTAAATCTCTCCGCGCGGATCGATCACCGTGATGTTCTTGGCAACCAGATCGCCTGCCAGCGGAATATCGGCCGTGATCACGATGTCTTGGCCGCTGGCATGAGCCGCGATGTAGCGGTCGGCCATGTTCGCTCCTTCGCGAACCGCGATCGCCTTGACCATCGGCGCATTGCCCGGAAGGGCCAGCGGTTGGTTGGCTACCAGAATCGTTTCGACGTTCAGCCGCCGCGCCGCCCGAAAGATGATCTCTTTGACTTCAAACGGAGCGGCGTCGGCATCAATCCAGATTTTCACTGCGATCTTCTCACCGGGCGACTAAGGAAGCGATTGCTCGAGCGACTACCGAGCGTCTACTCGAGCGACTCATCGGCCAGATCCGCTTCGGTAATCATGTTGAAACCGCGGCGAGCGAGGATGTCGAGCGCGCCGTCGATGTTGTCGACCATGATGGCCACGGCCGGCACGCCGTGCGGACGGACCATCAGGGGATAGGCCTGGATGATGTTGATCTCGGCCTGCAACAGAGCCGTGCAGACCTGCAAGAGCGGCTGGCTGCCGCCGGGCAACTCGAGTCCGATCAGATCGCTTTCGATCATCGCCAGTCCCGCTCGCTCGAGAATCTCGCGGCCGCGCTCCGGATGGCTGACCAGAAAGCGGACGAAAGCGCACTCGGCCGAGTCGTTGATCGACAGGGCCACGATGCGAATTCCGGTTCCTTCGAACCGCCGCACCATTTCCAACAGCTGCCCGACACGGTTCTCGAGGAAGACGGTAAACTGACGAATCGTCGGGTAGTTTCGTCCCCGCGCGGTCTTGAACTCCGTGGCGGCTCCCTCACCTGTACTCATACGGACAGCTTCGCAAAAGAGGATAGG
>JBQCEI010000900.1:0-2280 GCA_051960375.1 Aureliella sp.
GATCGTGGTTTCGATCGCGGACAGGCGTTGGCGCTGGCAATTCAGCCAGATCAGCGGCAGGTACAACGTACGAGCAGGCGGAAAACTCAAGAAAGAAACCGTCAAATCTGCCCGCGAGTTGGCTGAGCTTTGCCTCAAGGAGCTCGGCGAAAAGAACTATGATGTTCGCGCCGTGCCGGGGGATACCTTCCCGCTCATCGACTGGGACTTACAGCCCATCAATGCGGCGCTTGACCAACTCTGTCAGCAGGTAGGCTGTCATGTCGCACTGACCGAAAACGACCGGATCACCGTCATGCCGGACGGAAAGGGCCGCGACATTCCCAACTTTCCCAGTTCCAGCAAGGGCATCGCCTTTGACTTCGGCATTCGTCCGGGCAGGGTAGGCGTCGCCTCTGCACCGGCGGAGTTCCAACTTGATTTTGAGCTGCATCCGGTCGGCCTAGACATCGACAACTCCCTCAAAGACATCTGGGAGCTGAGCTACATTCCGGTCGACCGCATCACCGGGCAAAAGACTTGGCACTACGAGCCCGACGACTGCATGAACATCAAGGACAAAACCGCTCGGAGCTTGGCGCAGCAGACCGTCTGGAAGTGGTTCTTAATTCTTCCCCCGGGCTGGATCGCACGCCATGAAAAAGATCGCTATCGGATCGAACCAGGCGCAAAAGGCCTAAAGACGCTGCCGGGCACCGACGAGTTAATTCGCTCGCATCGGCAGTTCGTCTTCCTTGACCATCAGTTGGATACCGAAAAGGCACCCGTCATCGCCGGCAAACAATCTACCACTGGCAAGACAGTGCCACTCGACAAGCAAACGCCGGTGCGCCGATCTCCTGCAGTCTTCGGCTACATCTATGACGGAATGGGGGCCGGAACCGACAATGTAGAGAACACGCAGGACGAGCCCGTATTCGGCGAGGAATTGGTTTACCCCAAAGGCTTCGCCATCGACCAGGAGCGGGGTATCGTCATTTTCGCCGATCCGGTCTATCGCTACGATCTCGCTACGAGCCACAAAATACCGCCATTCATTCGCCTCAGAGTCGCGGCCCATTTCCAGAATGAGAATCGAGCGCTGTATCGCCACTTTAAGACACGGGAGATCAAGGGAGCGCCTGATTCGAATCTCACCGCTTGGCAGAGTCGCGAGGATGTTCTACCAGAGCACATTCTGCGTTACGCAAAAAAGCTCGAGAGCGAAACCAACATCGCGGATGTCGATAAAAGGCTGGAGCATTATCTCGAGTTCGCGGCCAAGAAGTACGAAATCAAAACTCCTGGCAGCGCCACGTTCCCGTTTTTGGTGCCCTACTCCCCCGATGGTCTCATCGCGCAAGTGATCTACCAGATCGATGGCCAAGGATTTCTGACAACGTCGATCCATCGAGAGCGAGAGCAGCTTTCGAACCTAGTGACGTACGAAGAACGCCGTGAGGCGGTCCAGCAACTGGCCACGATGGAACGGCTGAGCCGGCTCAGCGAAGCACAGAGCGTCCGAAAAGCCGATCGATAGCCGACGGTGAGCGTGCGGCAAAGGTGTGGTAGCGTGCCTATTTTCTGGGGCCGCTAAGGGTTTCTGCTCCAGACGGCATTCCATAGGGAGACATGAGCGATGAGCTTTGACGATTCGGTGCTCTTTAAAATTGGGATTCAGACGGATCCCCGCACGCCTGCCCAGCTCGCCGCGTTGGCAACGAGCGTTCGAGAGACGCTCGACTCGATCGAGGGCGCTTCGCGGCGCGCCGAGCAAAGCCTCTCGCGCATCGGGGATGCGGCTGTGTCAGCGAGTGGCCGCGTGTCGAACGGCCGCATTAATTACGGGCCGTCAGTGGACTTCGGAGCTGCCCCCATCACTGAGATGGCAGCCCGCCCGCGCACTTCTTCCTATGAGATGCAGCTCGGTCGGCTCGGCAGTCTCGCCGGCGTCCTGCCTGAAAATGTCGCCGGATTGGGCCCCTCTCCGGCGGCCGTACAGAAAAAAGGCAAAGACGATGCCAGGCGATACGCGACGTCATTCACTGAAACTATCGGCCAACTCAGTGGACTGACCCCTGACGACATGAGCCTGCTTACTGGCGGCAAAGAACGGCGATGGAAGCAGCTCGGAGCAGAAGACGCCCGTGCGTATGGTCAGTCGCTCCGCGAGCAGCTCACGTCAGACCTCGGACTATCGGGCCCGCATGCCGAAGAGCTATTCGGTGCTCGCGGCGGCGCGGGCCTGCAGAAACAACAGGCAGAACACGCTGCCGAAACGGCCAGGTTGAATCAGTCGCT
>JBQCEI010000901.1:0-3870 GCA_051960375.1 Aureliella sp.
CCCACGTGGGCGTCGAGTGATCTTTCCCCTCGGAGTCAGGAGGCGACGACATGACCGCAGCGGGGCGGGGTTCGCGCAATGGGGGGCTCAGGTCGTCGATTTGCGACTCCGGTGTTTCGTGCCTCACCGGAACCTGGGACTTGCGTCCCAGGCTAATGCGTGCCGTCGCTTCGCGACTCCGAGCCGATCGGGTTGCGGTTCCGGCAATGCTGGCATGCACACTTCTTGCATGGCTGGCCTCCGGCTCCACGGCAGTCGCCCAGTTTTCCTTGAACGCGCAAACTCAGGCTGGCGAGAGCGTTCCCAGTTCACAATTGCCAGTGCCAGTGATGCCGCCTCCACCGGCTGCACAGCCGGCTGCCGGCTCGCCGGCCGCGAGCAGCGCGGCGACAGCACCTCAGGCTAGCACTCAAGCGGTTCAAGGAGCCGTACCCGGCGCTCCACTGGCAGCGCCGCTGGCGACGCCGATGGTTCTGGTGCCGGCTCAGCAGTATGTCCAGCCGACCGTGCCGCCGGGTGCTGGACCGCAGTACTACACCACTCCGGTCCCTCAAGCAGCGATGATTCCCGGCAACGGCAACACGGTCTGGCCACCGCAAGGAGCCCTGCCCCAGCAGGTTCCCGGCCTCATTCCACAATCGGCTCAAGGTGGTTACTCGATTCCGGTCAGTCCTGAGCCGCCTAACGGACCGCTGGAGGTCGACAGTCAGAATCACGGGCAAGTCGTCACGGTGCTGGCACAGGATGTCGACCTGCGGATGGTGCTCGCCAATCTGGCTCAGGAGAGTCACGTCAACATCGTCGTGGCCGAGAATGTCACGGGCCGCGTGACGACTTCGCTGCGCGATGTGCCGCTGTGGCATGCGCTCGATGCGATCCTCAAGGTCAACGGACTGGTCTGGTCGCAGCAAGGCGAGATCATCTTCGTCAATCGACCGAACACGCTGGCGACCGCATCGGCCGGTTCGATGCCTGGTCAAGTGTTGCAAGTTTACGACCTCAACTACGTGGCTGCGGGCGAAGTGTTGGAAGTGGTCAAAGGGCTGCTTTCACCCGCCGGCCGCGCTTTCACGCACGCGGCTAGTTCGACATCCAGTCGCCAGACGCGCGAGCGACTGATCGTCGAAGACTACGCTGACCGGCTGCATAAGATCGCTCTGTATCTGCAGTCGGTCGATACGCCGCCGCGACAAGTGCTCATCGAAGCCAATGTGCTGCAAGTGACGCTCGGCAACGACAATCGCCACGGTGTGAACTTGAAAGCCCTGGCCACGATGGGGGGCGCTCACGTCGATTTTGAATCGAAAGGTTTCGCCGAGAGCGCGAGCAATCCAGGCTTTACGCTCGGCCTGGACGGACACGACCTCGATACCTTGCTCGAATGTTTGAAGAGTAGTTCGAAGGTCCGCACCCTGGCTTCGCCGAAGGTCTTGTGCGTTAACGGTCAAGAAGCTCGCATGCAGATCGGATCGAAGTTCGGATACTTCGTCACCACGACCACGCAGACAAGCACTTTGCAGAACGTCAACTTTCTCGACATCGGCGTCGTCTTGCGCGTCAAGCCGATCATCGCCGACGACGACAAGGTGCTGCTGACGGTCGAACCGAAGGTCTCCGGCGGCCGCATCAATCCGACATCGAAGCTGCCTGAAGAAGATACGACCGAAGCCACGACCACGGTGCTGCTACCGGATGGCCGCGGCATGGTCATCGGCGGTCTGATCAAAGAGACTGACAACGAGTCGCGGAGCTGGATACCGTGGCTCGGCGAAAAGCCGTTCATCGGCAGACTGTTCAGCAAGGTCGGCATCAAGAAGGAACGCGTCGAAGTGATCATCGCCTTGACGCCGCATATCGTTCCGTATTGCGATCCCACGCAACTCCGCGAAGCCGAACAGTACATGAAAACGAGCGGCTTGCCAGCCGACTGGGACAGCGGTTTGTCGCCGCAGTTCGAGACGCCGTACTATGAACACGTTCCGGCGATGACCGATGATGGCGGCTCGCTGCGCATCGAGTCTGCTCCGCCCGAGCACTCGTTGCAGAACTCGCCGCAGAGTTCGCCGCAGAATCATCGCCGGCTTCCCAGCACGCCTCAGTATGGTTCGTCGCGCCGCCAAACGCTGCCTCAACGACCACCTGTCGCGGCTGTGCCGGCTGAGGAACTGCAGATCAAAGACGCGCAGCCCGAAGAAGCGACGATCGAAGTTGCACCGATCGAACAAGCACCGATCGAACAAGCACCAGTCGAGCCAACATCGTACGAGCAACGAACGCTCAGGCAGGCAACCGTCAGACAGGCAACCGGCAGACAGACAGCCGGCAGACAGACAGCCGGCAGACAGACAGCCGGCGGCCAGACATCGCTCAGGCGAGCACCGGTCGGTCACGCTCCGGCTGATATCGACCCGGCGAACTACTCTTCCAGACGCCGCGCAAAATGATCGAGGATAATGTCGGCCAGGCCGGCCGGCGTAACGGTAGCCGTGCGCATCCTGACCGCGATCGTCCGCGCGGCGGTGTGCACTTTGGGATCGGCTAGCACGCGACCGAGATGGCGAGCCAGGCGCGCGGCGGTAACGCTGGTCATCGGCAGCCAAGAACCGCAGCCCATCGCCTCGACGCGCACGGCATTATCGAATTGATCGAACGCCATCGGCACGACGACTTGCGGCAGACCGGCGGCAAGTGCTTGACTGGTCGTGCCGACTCCACCGTGATGTACGATCGCGGCCGCGCTTCGCAGCAAGTGAGTGAACGGCAAATAGCCGGCTGCGACGACGTTCTCGGGCAGCTGCGTTGGAAACTGGCTGCTGGCGCTCGAGAGCAAGACGCCCGATTCTCGCAGGTGTTTGCACGCCTCAGTAGCCGCTTTTAAAAACGGCCGAGCGTGCGCGTGTGCCGAGCCCGGCGCAAACACGATCGGGCGAGCGCCTTGCAGCGGCGCGAGCGCGTCGCGCACCAGTTGCTCGCCGGCCTGGGGTAGCAAGTCGCCGCTGTCGGCCAGTGGAAAACCGACGCAGCGCATGCCCGGCGGCAGGTCGCTCTCGGGGATCGAGTACCAGTCGGGAAACAACCCCAGCGTCAGATCGGGCGAGGCCCACCAGCGGTCCATCACGCGTTTGACCGGAGGCAAGCCGTGTTGGATGCGCATGCGATTGATGGCTGGACCGGCGAGGCGATCGAGTATCCGGTCGGCTAGTCGGTAGGCCAGTGACAGCAGCGGCTTAGGCAGGTGGTTTTCAAAACCGGTGCGAGTCAGTCGCGGCGGATTGCTGAGCGAACGCAATACCGCTGGTGCAGGCACGACCGAACAGAAGGCGACGTCCGGCTGAGCGTCGCGAAAGATCCGGGAAGCAAAATCGAGAATGTGGCTGACCAGCAAGGTGCGTCCGGGTTGGTACTGGCTCGCAACCCACTCGTAATGTTCTTCGAGAAACCCCTGCCCCGCCGAGCCAAAGACAATTTTCAAGCCTTTCCGCGGATGCCACAGTTCTGGATCATCGATGAATTGCGCGAAGAGCGATTCAGGCACCAGCGCGCGGGCTCCCAGCCCGGCTCGCTCGACCAGGTGCAGGTAGCGTTCGCCCGCGGCGACCACCACGCGGCGTCCGCGAGCTTGCAAGCCGCGAGCGATCGCGATCATCGGGTTCACATCGCCCAAGCTTCCCGGCGCGGTGACGATCGTGTCGAACATCTTTTCCCTTACCGTGCTTGGTTTTTACGCGGTACTGTGTGGCCCTGGCTATGCCGGTGCTCTTTTTCCGAAGTTTGTCGGCTTGGCAAAACCGAAGCGTTTTCCAAAGTGTGAAAGGTAAATAGCTTTCGACATCTGCAGGGACATATCGCCTAGGGTGGAACGTTGCTCGG
>JBQCEI010000902.1:0-3168 GCA_051960375.1 Aureliella sp.
TTTTGTTGTTTTTTTTTTGTTGTTTTTTTTTTTTTTTTTTTTGTTTGTGTTTTTTTGTGTGGGGGGGTGGTTGTTTTTTTTTTTTTTTTGTCCCGGCCCCCCCCCCCCCTCCGCGGTAAAATCGGACTTCTCTATCAATGGATGTACATTCTTCGCAGACTGCGTAGAGCGAATTCCGATAGGGGCAGCTCGATTTCGGTGCGGGGCGGCGCCGATAAGGAATAGCTGTCCTTTGTTTCGCAGTTGTAGGGCTTAGAGCGCACGAAGGCGTTCGGTCCTGACAATGGCTTCGCTCGACCGCACTCTCGCACGGACGTGGCACGCGGGTAGATATCGACCAACAGAGTCGATGGAAAAAAGTGCCATGAAAGAAAACTTCGTCGGTCCGCGTCAGTGGGCCTTCGTTGTCATCACGGGCGGTGCAGCTTGCGCCCTTCCGTTTGTTCAAACTGACAAGGCATCAACGCCCGCTGACAAAGCGCTGACACAGACTGACAGTCTGCTGACGCCAATTGACACGTCACTGACAAGTTCTCAACACGGCTCATCGCTCGAGGGCGGAGGGATCGTACCGGCCCTTCCCTCGCCTCGCTTGCCCGAGTGGGCCAACGCCGATCGCTCGCCCTTCGATGAACTAGTCGGGGTGACTGCTGCCAAGCCCAAAGCGGCCGCGGCGACCGAGCCCTTGCCGATGCAACCGCTCCGGCCATGGATCGCCGGCCCGACTGATGCGGCTTCACTGGCAAGCACCGCTGCGACGCCGAGGTCGCTCCCCAGCACCAGCGCCTCCGAAAGCGCAGTCGCCCGGCGCGAGCCGAGCGCTGGCGGGGCATCGCCGTGGAGCGCCGAACCACCAGCCTCAGGCTTCACGCCGATCGAGCAACTCGCTGCCACTCCGTCTCGCTCGCCGGCCACGAGCGCTATGGCAAGCGAAGTCCAGTGGCCCGATCAAGCGGTGTCGGCCGAGCAAGTCGCTCAGGCGACGCGCACGCGCGAGCGCGATCGGCCGCGCGTCGTCGTGGCGCCTCCTCCGCTGTCGACGAACCCGTCCTCGCCGTTGCTCGCCGCTCCGGTCCTGCCAGCGCCCGGCCCGCGGCCGCTATTGCAACCACCTTCCCAGTTGGCATCGCAGCGAGCCTCCAGCGAACCTTATCTGCCGCCGGCGCCGGCAACAGCCCAAACGTCACTGAACAACTCGAACCTGCCTCCGCTGCCCGAGACGCGCAAGTCGCACATCATTTTTCAGCCGGGGAATTGGAAGTGATGCGGCTGCCCGTTTTTTTACCGCGGAGGACGCGGAGGGAGGAACGGGACTAGCGCGGCACTACGCCGGGGAAGACGTACGCTTGCAGCGCTACGAGCAGGCCGACCAAGACTGCCAGGGCGATGCTGTGCATGAAGACGTAGCGCAGGATGCGACCTTCGTGGCCGTGCTGGCCGGTGGCTACGCCGGCGACGACGATCGACTGCGCATCGATCATCTTGCCCATGACGCCTCCGGAGCTGTTGGCCGCTGCCGCTAGCACCGGCGAAAGGTTCAACCGCCCCGCTGTGATCTGCTGCAAGTTGCCGAACAGAATGTTCGACGACGTATCGCTGCCGGTCAGCGCCACGCCTAGCCAACCCAACAGCGGCGAAAAGAAAGGGAACCACCAGCCGGTGCTCGCAAAGGCGAGTCCCATCGTGGCATCCAGGCCGCTGTAGCGCGTCGTGAAGCCGAGCGCGAGCATCGCCGAGATCGTCACCAGCGACAGCGCAGTCCGCCGCAGCGTCTTGCCAAACAGGCCGGCGATCCGCAGCGGTGACAAGCCGAGCGCCAGTCCCGAAATAAAGCCCGACAACAGCAGCGCGGTGCCGGTGGCCGACAACCAGTTCCATTTGAATTCGGCCTTCTCGGCGACCGGAGTCGAGACGACCGGTGGCATGCGCTCGACGCGCAGGTGCAGCGATTGAATTGGAAAGACGACTGTCGTGCGGTCCAGCCAGCTCTTCACCTGCGGCACTCCCCACAGGCTGACCATCACCGATAGAACGATCCAAGGCAAGAACGCTCGAAACGCGGACTGCTGCGGCTCTGCCGGTTCGATCGCTCGAGCCTCTGCGGCCACTCGGCTGATCTCCGTTGCATCGGCCGAGTGCGTGCTTGCCACCGCATTCCTTTCGTCAGCAATCTCGGGAGTAATGAGCCGGTCGAGGATAGCCGCTTCCAATGGAGGCGGTTGCCAGAACTGCAACAGCGCGACCACTGCCGCGATCGACGCTACGGCGGCTGCGATATCGACGAGCCACGGACCATGCCAGTTGCTGACGAAGAATTGAACCAGTCCAAAACTCGCCCCCGCAGTCAAACATGCAGGCGCCACGCGGAACATCTCGCGCAGGCCAACCATGGCCCAGATCAGCCAAAACGGAACCAGCAAACTAAAGAACGGCAACTGCCGACCGATCATCTGGCTGAGTTGCTCGAGCGGCAACTGCGTCACTTCATGTAGCGCGAACACCGGCGTGCCCAGCGCGCCGTAAGCCACTGGAGCGGTGTTACCGATCAGCGCCAGACCAGCTGCGTGCAAAGGGCGGAACCCCAGTCCGATCAACATGGCCGCCGAGATGGCCACCGGCGTTCCGAAACCGGCTGCTCCTTCGATGAAGGCTCCGAAGCTGAACGCGATCAGCAGCACCTGAATGCGGCGGTCGTCGGTCAAATGTGCGATCGTGCTTCGCAAGACCGCGAACTGGCCAGTCTCGACGGTGATCTCATAGACGAAGATGGCCGTCACGACGATCCAGCCGATCGGGAACAAACCATAGAGCGCTCCCGCACCGGCCGAAGACAAAGCCAACTCGGCCGGCATGCCATAAACGCCGATCGCCGTGAGGAGCGCCGCAGCCAAGCCCGCCAAAGCGGCCCAGTGCGCCCGCACATGAAACACCGCCAGCAACACCAGTAACAACGCCACCGGCAAACAAGCCACCAAGACCGACAGCCCCAGGTGCCCCAGCGGATCGTAGCTTTGCGACCAAGACATGGCAGGCTCCAGGCTCCAGGCTTCAGGCTCCAGGCTTCAGGCTTCAGGCTTCAGGCTTCAGGCTTCAGGCTTCAGGCTTCAGGTGGGACTGGCTGAGCGTTTCGCGGAACGATTGCGATCGCAAAGCGATCACCTGCGATAG
>JBQCEI010000903.1:0-6666 GCA_051960375.1 Aureliella sp.
CGATCGCGTCCTGCAAGCCGATCGTCACGATCAAGTGGTCCTGATCGCCGTAGACGATCATCCGCTGCGACTCGATCGGCAGGAACCGGCCTTGGACGCAGTTGCCTTGTTCGTCCGGAGTGGTCAAGCGGCCGATGGCTTGCCAGCTGCCGACATCGTCCCACGAGAAAGTCACTTCGATCACCGCCACGTCATCGTAGCGCTCCATGACGGCGTAGTCGATCGACTTGCCCGAGATCTGCTCGAACTCGCGCTGCAGCGTGATCGGGAAACGCGGCGTGCCGACCGAAGCGGCGATCGCATCGATGTGCTGCATCATCGTCGGCTCGAACTGGCGGAGCGCATCGAGGATCGTTTGCGCCCGCCACATGAAGATGCCACTGTTCCAGTAGTAAGTGCCCGCTTGCAGGTACTGTTCGGCGGTGTGGCGGTTGGGCTTTTCGCGGAACGACGCTACCTTGAAAGCCGCGCCGGCTTGCGCCTCTTTCAGCGGTTGGCCGCGCTGGATGTAGCCGAACGATTCGGCGGCATAGGTCGGGCGAATGCCAAAGGTGACGATCCGGTCGGGCGATTTTTCGATCAGCCGCATGCCGGTCCGCATGCATTCCTGGAATTGCTGGGGAGTCTCGATGACGTGGTCGGCCGGCAGCACCAGCATCACGCCATCGGGGTCAGCGTTGGCGATCAGCGTAGCGGCCAGCGCGATGCAGGCCGCCGTGTCGCGCTTCATCGGCTCGCCGATGATCTGCTCGGGCGGAATGTTCGGCAGTTGCTCGCGCACCGGCCCGACCAGCTGGTTGTTGGTCATGACCAGCGTTTGCTCGGGCGAGACCAGCCCGCTCAAGCGCGCGAAGGTCGACTGCAGCATCGTGTCCAGTCCCACCATGCGCAAGAGTTGCTTCGGATAATCGACCCGACTAGCAGGCCAGAATCGCGTACCCGAACCGCCTGCCATGATGACCGCGTGTAACACTTCTCTAATCTCCACCGCCGCAAATGTTCACTACGTCTTAACTTAGCATTGGCTGCCCCCGTAGGATAGGCAGTCGAAGGCCTCCGTCCGGCGAAATGGTGGCCCGCCAGCGCGGGTGATAAGATCACCCGTGAAGTTGCCTTTGTGGCGGGCAATGTTCCTGCGCGTCGCATGTTTGCGCTTTTTCGTGTGGCACTGGCTTTGCCAGTGGCTCTTTTTTCGAAGTTTATGGCGTTCATGAGCCCGACCGCTCTCAGATCACAGACTAGGCTGCAAAAGTTTTCTGTTGAGGTTGGCTTGGCATTGGATCACTCACTAGGCCTGCTGCCGCTTCAAACTTCGAAGCAGAAGACACTGTCATAGCCAGTGCCACACCGAGTACTTTACCGCGGAGACTTGGCGGCGGAGGAATATTGCATCGCGTTACATCAAAAAGGTGTCGGTGGTGATGTGCACATCGCCTTTGATTTTTTCCTGCACCTCCGCCTCGTCGAGCGCCCAGCCGGGATGAATCTCGACCCGCACCTCGTCGTCGATGCGCACGCCCGCTTCCTCTAGCCACTCGCGATGTAGCCGCAGGATCGCTTCGCGCGCTTGGCTGGGCGTGTCGACCGCTGCCCCGTCGGCGTTTTTTACCGGTGCGAAAACGCGCCCGGCATCGGCCTCCACGACCAAGGCTCGTTCGGCCAGCGGCAGCAAGTCGAATACGAAGCGTTCGAACTTGGTGGCGTTCGGCTCGCCGGGCGTGACGGCGTGGCCATGCTCGTCGATGTACGGCACCTTTTTATGCGCGCGGTGGAAGGGAAGTCCTTCGGCCTTGCTTGCGACCGAGTCGAGGAAATCGAGATCGAAGACGTGGATCGCGATGTTACCCGCCCAGAGCTTCAAGTCGCCGTCGGGCGTCGTCTGTTCGGCGACCCAGTCGGGCAAGTCGCTGTACTCGATGATCTGCACCTTGCCGTCGATCGAAACGACGTTGCCCACTTTCTCTTTGGCAAAGCGCTTGCGCACGACTTGAGTCGTTAGCTGGCTGTGCGCGAGCAAGTGGAACCCGAGCAGCAGCGGATCGCACAGCTCGGCTAATGGATTGTCGATCTGTGCATAGTAAAACACTTTGATGCCGCGGCGCTTGGCATCTTCCAGGCACCCCGAATCGCGCAGCGCCGTGACGATGCCGCCGTGGCCGTCGGGGCTGAGGGCGATTTCATCCTTCGCCGCCAGCAAGACCTGGCCGGTCTTGGCGTCGACCGCTGGCATCTGTCCTTGGCAGAAAAAGTGCAGCTGGTCTGCCTTCAGTCCGCAGCGATCTTCCTTGGCGAAATAGTCGCGCGTCTCGGCGTCGGTTGCGGGACTGGTCATCAGGTACAGCGGGATATCGCGGCCGTACTTGCATCCCAATGCGATCAGCCGATCGCACTGCATTTGAAACAGAGAGCGGCCGCTGACCGGCCCGATCGGAAACATCCCTTTGGGCAAGTCGAACCCCAGCCGCGTCCCTTGGCCGCCGGCGACCAACAGCATGCCCACTTCCCCGCGCCGCAGCGCCTCTTCGCCCGCTCGCCGCGCGTCCTCGGTCGTGTAGCTCGAATCGGGCAGGCCTAAGCGAATGGCCGGCGGGGGCAAGGCTTTGGCTGAGAGCGCATTCCAATCGACCGGTTGATCCTTGCCGGCGACGAGCTTGCCCAGCTGTTCGAAATCGATCGCATCGATTTGCTGTTCGAGTCGAGCTCGACTTTGCGGCGGCAGTTCATCGGCAAAGCGCAACAACTGCGCCTGATGGAAACGCTGCAAACGCTCCTGTCGTGATTCGGTCATGCGATCTTTTTCCACAAAGTGCAAGAAACAAGTCCATCATTTCCCCGCGATTGCATACTCCGTGCCGGGGCCGAAAGGATTTTAACCGCAGTGGGCGCCGGCGTGGCACTGGCTATGCCAGTGTCTTCTTGTTCGAAGTACCTGGGCTCGGACCTGAAAAAGATCCTTCCAACGCCGGGCGGGGCGAGTGGGTTGTGCTATACAAGTTGCACGTGACAGTTCGGGCGTTGGTGTGAACATTGCTCAAGCGATACAGCACACTTCGATAGGAAGAGCACTGGCATAGCCAGTGCCACACTGGGTGTCTCCACGGTGAAAAATTCTTCTCCGATGGCAGTCCACTTGCTGAGCGCTAGAATATAGCACGCGCGTTTATAAGCCACCGAGTCCGACGATGGATTGAGACAGCATGAGTGAATCACTCGATTTGAAACCCTGGGGCATCACGGTCCGCGAGATCATTCGCAATGCCACGCCGGCGCGGCTCTACGAGCATGCGATCCTCATGCACGACGCGGTGATCGCTTCCAGTGGAGCACTGGCTACGCGCAGCGGCGATAAGACCGGACGCAGCCCCAGAGATAAACGCATCGTCGAGGCGCCCGATACGTCGGGCGACATCTGGTGGGGCGATGTCAACATCCGCATGACCGAGCGCTCGTTCATGATCAATCGTCAGCGAGCCCGCGATTATCTGAACACCAAATCGCAACTGTTCGTCACCGACGGTTTCGCAGGTTGGGATCCTCAGCACCGTTTGAAGATACGCGTGATTTGCTCGAGCCCCTATCATGCGCTCTTCATGCAAAACATGCTCATTCGCCCGAGCGAAACCGAGCTGGCCGAGTACGGCGAGCCGGACTACGTGATCTACAACGCGGGGCATTTTCCGGCCAATCCCTACACCGCTCAGATGACCAGCACGACCAGCATCGATCTGAGCTTCGAGCATCAGGAGTTTGTCATCCTGGGCACTCAGTACGCCGGCGAAATGAAAAAAGGTGTGTTCACCATCATGAACTACCTAATGCCCAAGCGAGGCCTGCTGTCGATGCACTGCTCATGCAACGAAGGAGAC
This sequence comes from Aureliella sp., assembly GCA_051960375.1. GTDB lineage: Bacteria > Planctomycetota > Planctomycetia > Pirellulales > Pirellulaceae > Aureliella. Next base: position 3,867 of record JBQCEI010000903.1, read on the forward strand.
GCCGGTGATGTGTCGCTGTTCTTCGGTCTCTCGGGGACCGGCAAGACGACGTTGTCGGCCGATCCGCGCCGCAAGCTGATCGGCGACGATGAGCACTGCTGGAGCGACGAAGGCATCTTCAATATCGAAGGGGGCTGCTACGCCAAGGTGATTCATCTCAGCCCCGAAGGCGAGCCCGAGATCTATGCGGCGATTCGCTTTGGATCGGTCTTGGAAAACGTGGTCTACGATGAATCGACGCACCGAGTCAATTACGACGATGCCTCGATCACCGAGAACACGCGCGTGGCTTATCCCATCGAGTTCATCCCGCGGGCGAAGATTCCGTGCCTGGGCGATCATCCGCGGAACATCATCTTCCTGACCGCCGATGCGTTCGGCGTGTTGCCACCGGTCAGCCGACTGTCGCCCGAAGCGGCCATGTACCACTTTCTCAGCGGCTACACGGCCAAGGTCGCCGGCACGGAGATGGGAGTCACGGAACCGGTCGCTACCTTCTCGGCTTGTTTCGGCGCGGCCTTTCTCGTCTGGCATCCGACGAAATATGCAGAGATGCTCGCTGACAAGATCACCCGCCATCGCACCAACGTTTGGCTGGTCAACACGGGCTGGACGGGCGGCGCTTATGGCACCGGTCGACGCATGGCCTTGGGGCACACGCGAGCGATCATCGATGCGATCCACAGCGGCGAACTAGCCGAGCAACGATTCTCGCGCGATCCGATCTTCGGGCTCGACATCCCGCTGCTCTGCCCCGGCGTGCCCGACGCGATCCTCGAGCCGCGGCGAGCTTGGCAATCACCCGCCGCCTACGATCAAACGGCCGGCAAACTCGCCAAGCTCTTCAAAGAGAATTTTAAGAAGTTCGAAGAACACTGCGCCCCGACCGTCCTCAGTGCTCAGCCAGCATGACGGAAGGCTTCAGGCTTCAGGCTTCAGGCGTCAGGCATCAGGAGAGCAACGAGTACGAGCACGAGCACGAGCACGAGCACGAGCACGATTCTGAGGCCTGACGCCTGAAGCCTGACGCCTTGGCTACGCCAGCACTTCGCGGACGGGCGCCGCGGGTTCCACGCCGGTCAAGCGCTGGTCGAGCCCTTGGAACGGGAACGTAAAGCGCTCGTGCTCGATGCCGAGGCAATGCAAGATCGTGGCATTGAAATCGTTGACGCTCACGGGGCGATCGATGATGTTGTACGAAAAATCGTCGGTCTCGCCGACGCTCACGCCGCCGCGGATGCCGCCACCGGCCATCCACATGGTGAAGCAGCGCGGATGATGATCGCGGCCATAGTTCTCGCGCGTTAGGCCGCCTTGGCAATAGACCGTGCGTCCGAACTCGCCTCCCCAGACCACCAGCGTCGAATCGAGCAAGCCGCGCTGTTTGAGATCTTGCAATAGACCGGCGGTGGCTTGATCGACGTCACCGCACTGAGCCGGCAAGTCGCCGGCGATATTGCCGTGCTGGTCCCAGCCGCGATGCAATATCTGCACGACCCGCACACCGCGCTCGACCATGCGCCTGGCCAGCAGCGCGCTGGCCGCAAACGTGCCCGGCCTTTGCACGTCGTCGCCATAGAGAGCCAGCGTGTCGGCCGACTCGCTCTTCCAGTCGACCAGTTCGGGAACGCTTCGCTGCATGCGAAAAGCCATTTCATACTGAGCGATGCGCGTCTGAATCTCGGGATCGCCCAGCTCGGCATGTCGCCGCTCGTTGAGTTGGCTGAGCGCGTCGAGCATCACGCGGCGGTCGGCTGCAGAAACTCCCGGAGGATTCTGCAGATACAGCACGGGATCGCCCGCGCTGCGCAGGGCAACGCCGCTGTAGCGCGTCGGCAGAAAACCGCTGCTCCACATGCGCGTGAACAATGCTTGAGCCGGTGCCTTGGCCGACCAGGTCGGCGTCAACACGACGAAGGCTGGCAGGTCGTTGCTCTCGCTCCCCAGCCCGTAAGAGACCCAGCTCCCAAGGCTGGCTTTGCCCGGCACTTCGCTGCCGGTCATTACGAAGGTGCACGCCGGGTCGTGATTGATCGCGTTGGTGAAGACGCTCTTTACGACCGCGATGTCGTCGACATGCCGAGCCGTATGCGACAGCAGTTCGCTGACCCAGCGGCCGCACTGGCCATGCTGCGCGAACTGGTATTTGCTGGGCGCGACCGGCAGGCGTTTCTGGCCGCTGGTCATCGTCGTGATGCGCTGTCCTTGCCGGATCGAGTCGGGCAGGTCCTTGTCGAACTGTTCGGCTAGCTTGGGTTTGTAATCCCAAAGATCGATCTGCGAAGGGCCGCCGTTCATGTGCAGATAGATGACCGATTTGGCTTTGCCCGGAAAGTGTGGCAAGCCCGGCAGCGGCGGATGCACGCGCGGTTCGCTGCTAGCAGCGTTCGCCTTGGACAGTTGGCCACCGGCCAGCGATAAACCGCTAGCGCACAGCGCGATGCTGCCCAGCCGCAGGCCGCTGCTGCCGAAGAACTGGCGGCGGGTTTGGTGCAAATCAAACGCGATTCGGGGATCCATGGGCTGCAAACCGATTTTCAGGTGGGACGCGTGCAGGTACGGGGCAGTTTATTGTACCTGCCTGGCGCTCGGTTTTTAACCGCCGGGCGTGTGGCACTGGCTATGCCAGTGCTCTTCTACTCGAAGTTCCAAGGGTCGCCACGGCTAAAATCCCTCCGATGCCTAATGAGTTTTGACATTCGTTTACGGTAGTCGGCTTGTTCTTCGCCCCAACGGGGCAGCTACATAATAGCCTGGGGCAGAGCGGAGCGGCCGCTAGGCCGCGGAGCGCCGCCCCAGG
>JBQCEI010000904.1:0-3090 GCA_051960375.1 Aureliella sp.
GCAGGTTATCGATCGAGCCGGCTATGACAACTGCTTGGCTTGCCATAACAGCACCCGCCAATTCACCTAGTATCGCACCCCGGAACTTTTGCGTGAAGGAGTCGGCTGCAGCAACTGCCATGGGCCCTCGGAGAAATGGCAATCGACTCATTTCATGGCGGGCTGGAATGAATCGCCGGCTTTGGCCGATGGGTTTGTGCCGGCCCGCGACATGCTTGCCCGCGCTCGCATGTGCGCCTCGTGCCATGTCGGCGACCGCGATCGAGACATGAATCACGACATCATCGCCGCCGGTCACCCGGCACTCCACTACGAGTTCGCGACCTTCCACCAGCGCCAGCCCAAGCACTGGCGGGACGAAGGGGAAAGCGATGCACCTCGGTATGAAGCATCGCAGTGGCTGGCCGGACAGCTCGCCGCACTGGATGCATCTCTAGTATTGCTCGAAGCGCGGGCGAGTCTGGCACTGCCGGTTAGCACTTGGCCTGAGCTGGCCTCGTACAACTGTTATGCTTGCCATCAGCCACTCAGAAGCGGCGAGATCGACAGGCGAGCTAACGCGACGGCAGCTAAGCCTACGTCGGCAATCACGATCGCCAACTATTCGCACTGGAATCGCTTCGGCGTCGAAGAACTGCTTCGCTTGCGGTCGGCCGAAGGAAAAGCCAGCCGCCTCGATCGCGAGCTTGCCGAAGCGCTCGAGCGGCTGACATCGACCGTGCAGTCAGGCTCGAGCACTTCCGCTCAGGCCCAACAGGCGGCGCGCGCGGCCAGACTCGCCTTGGATGCGTGGCTGAGCAGCCCGGAAGGACTCGCCGAGATCGGCGCATTCACCGCTCGGCGGCTTCAGACGTTGGCCCTGTCGGCTGGCAAGCGTCCGAGCAATCGCGAGAACTGGGAGACCGCCGCTCAGTTCTATCTGGCTTCCATCGCCGCTCGCCAATCGTGGGCGACGACGCCCGAGCGCCTGCAGTTGGCTCGGCGATTGCGAAGCACGTTGACGTTCCGCGATGGCACCCAGTCGCCCTCGTGGGCGTATCGGTCGCTGGCGGCATGGAGTGATCAGCTGCGAGAGCTCGAAGCACCGAAACACTAAGAGCCAGGCTCGTGCCTTATGCGAAGCGGCAGATCGATAATCGTCTTTGCGTTGATCAGCATCCTAGGAATTGCCGCGGCCATCGCTCCAACCGCGGCTCAAACGCCATCGTCCGCGCAGCCAACGGCGCCGGGCCTTGAAATGAATGCCGTCTTTCGCGCTTGGCGAAGCGAACCGTCGGTACAGCGCTGCGGCATTTGTCACTATTCGCCGCGCAATGCGTTCGCCACTCGGGCTACCGATTTCTGCCGGTTGGATGAGCTGCAACAGTGGCTCTCGCATGACAAGCATGCCATGGCTCGCCAGCGCATCGAACCGATTGCCCCGGACCGGCGTTCGCAGGCTATGGAACGCATCGGCGCCATGCTCAATGCAAGTGACAACGCCGATATGGCGGTCCCCGACAATTGGATCGGGGAAAGCAATTTTTTGAGCTTCGCCATGTGCCAAAAGCTGGGCTACGATGTCGAGTCTGAAGATGGTTATGCGGAGTTTCGCAAAAACTGCTTGACCTGCCACGGCGGCTATAGCCCCAAGCGAAACGCTCAGGCGTTTGCGCGCGACAATGTCAGCCATCCGGGGATCGGCTGCGCTTACTGCCATCAGCTCGGCACTGACGAGCGCTGGATCGACGAGCACAGCAGCTTTCAAGCCAAGACGACTTGGCGCAATTTGCCTCCCGATGCCAAAGCCGAGAAAGGGATGCGAGACCTGGTCAGCACAGACGCCCAGAGCCAGTTGTGCTTTAGCTGCCACGTTGGCGATCTCCAACAAAACATGTTCGTGACGCACCGCATGTACGCAGCCGGTCATCCTCCGTTACCCAGCGTCGAACTGAGCACGCTGGTCGAGGCCATGCCCAGGCACTGGCGCAGGCCTGACGAACTCTATCAAAGCCTCAAAGAGGATCCTCAGCGAGACAGCTACTTCGCCCTCAACATGCCGGCGCTGGCCGAACGATCCGGCGGCGAGCCGCCCATCGACCAGTTACCATGGCAAACCGATGCCATAATCACAGGCGCTTTGGCCTCGCAGCAACAAGCGCTGCGATTGCTCTCCCAAGCTGCTGCTCCAGATTCGCAACCCGCCGATCGGCAGCATTGGGGCGACTACGCACTCTATGATTGTGCGGCTTGTCACCATGAGCTGCGCCTTCCCAGCACGCGTCAAGCGGCGCGCCGGTCGGGCGTTCCGGGTCGGCCGCGTGCGCCCGAGTGGCCGCAAGCCTTGGCCCATGCCGTAGAGCAAGCCAGCGGCGAGGATCAGCATTTGGCATCGTTGCAGAACCGTTTTCAGCAAGCCATGACGCAGCGACCGTTCGGCGATCGCAATGCGGTCAGCCAGGCTGCAGCCGAGCTCGATCGGGCGCTCGAGCAAGTAAAGAAACGAGCCGCCGCTCAAGGGCTAAATATCGACTTCAGCCGCAACATGCTCGTCGCGCTGGCGCAAACGCCCGACGATCTGCTGGTCGACTATCATGCGGCCCGGCAAGTCAATTGGGCCATCCGTTCCATCGACTGCGAACTGGCCCGCCTCGGCAAGCCGCTGCCTGCCGACGTGCGCGCGACCATCGCGAAACTCGGCAGGGGAGTTGCGCCGGCGAGCGTGTACGTTTCGGCCGATCTCCCATCGGGGCTCGACAAGGCGATCTACCCCGAGTTTGTCAAAGAGGAACTCGATCGCCAAGCGGGCTACCACAGCGAGCAGTTCAGCAAGCAACTGAAGGCGCTGGACGAGGCTCTCGGCCGGTAAGACAGGTAATCAGCCGCCGGGCGGTAGCCCGGGGTTTGCTTGCGTTCGCGCAGCGATTGCGTTCGCGCAGCGATTGCGATCGCGAAGCGATCACCTGCGATAGCCTCGGGCGCCAGCCCTCAGGAGTACCCACAAGTCTGGCGCATTTCTCGCCGAGCTTCGAGCTTGGCGAGCAGTTCTTTGACGCCGCGCCAGAGGACTATCCAGCCTGGTTCTCCGTCGGACTTGCGGCCGCGGAAGCC
>JBQCEI010000905.1:0-2936 GCA_051960375.1 Aureliella sp.
GCGCCGTCCAGGTAGTGGCAAATCAAAGGCGGCAAGGGGTTCATGGTGTGGCAGTCGGTTGAAAGGGTCGACGTATTGGTAGCTGCATCGGCGGCTGTTAGGGCCAAAGGCCCGCGATTCCTTAGCCCAGCCCGGCGGGCTGGGATTCTGCGAGCGCACAGCGAACCCAGCCCGCCGGGCTGGGCTAAGGGATTACGGACCTTTGGTCCTCAAGATTCATGCTCCTCCTCGCGATGAACGGTCCCATCGAGGCTGACCCATGAGTCTTGCCAACTACTGCACTCGCCGGCGGTGTGTGGATCGATTGCATTCCAGCGCGAAAAACTGGCGTCGGGCAAACGCGTGTGGCCTGCCAGCCGCCGGAACACTTCCGGCAGCTGGTCCAGCTTGACCGGATGAGCGGGCTGGGCAGTTTTGAGGTAGGGACCCGATATCCAGTTTTCAAACGCGTCGCCGTGCGAGAACTCAAAGATGCCGACGCGATGCGACTCTAAATGGTGCGCCAGCCAGGCGCGTTGCACGACGCCGCTTTTGATCCAAGCTTTCAAATCTGCTGATGTCAGCGGTAGCGTACCGACAACATACCCAAGAAGATGCCGCGAGTTACTGATGCGCACCACTTGATACTGTCGCTTGGGTGATGGCGAAAACAGCCGGCTCAGTAATCCACCCGATGCCGGCTCGCGCGGAACAAATAGTGACTCATCTGCAAGATGCAATAAAGCGCCGTAGTAAGTGGCTCCAAAGGGAACGAGCGGCTCGGGCTCGAAGCGCATGGTCTCCCACGAATACTTGAAAAACGGCCCACCGGGCTGCTCGAGCAAGTCATCGACGAAGTACTCGACGCCATCCTCGGGACGCAACGCGAGGATCGCGTCGTGGAGCGAGTCTTCCGATTCTTCGGCCACTTGCAACGCGGAATTCGGCACCGCGCCAGCTTCACCACTATCGAAGCAGCCAATGTGCCCCTCAGCATCCACAGCGAACCACTGGGTATCCATGCTGTGCGCCGCTGGAAAATCGTCACTCATCGCTGCCTCCGCAAAATTCAAGTTCTAAACCGCTCAAAGCTCCGACCAACCCTCGATGGCTCAGCGTCTTTAAGGGCGCGCGAGCGCTGGTATAAGAACACCAGGCCACCGTTTTGTCCCAGCCGATGCTGCAGAAACGCGGGCTGCGGGCGCAAGCCGACAGACAACTCATCGATTGAAACGGCTGCGAGCCGGCCACCTGGAAAACTTGCTTGGGCGTCGGCGTGTCTTGACCGCGCATCGGCAGGTAGACCATGCGATCGTTCGCGATGCCCGCCTGGCGGATTTGTCGCGCGGCTTGCTCGGCAGCTGCCAGGCGGCTTCTCGGCACCAGCATGTTGATGCCGCTGCGTATGCCGCGGCTGGCCAACTCGAGAACTTGACCAATCACCCGCGCAACCTCCTGTTCGTTGTGTGGAAAATGAATCGAAACGTGCACCTTGTCGGGGGCCGCTTCGACCAGTCGATCCATCGCGCGATCGAGCAAGAGGCCGTTGGTCGTCAGCGAGCGAAACAGCCGGCCGCGCAGAGCATCGAGCACATCCCACAGGCCGTCATACTGCAGCGGTTCCCCGCCCCCGAACGAGACCGCTCGCGTTCCGTGCTCGGCGCAGTCGCTTGCAAACGCAACCACTTCGTCAGCCGACCACTGAGTCGCCCCGGCCGGTCCGCTATGGTTGTAGCAAAACCAACATCCCTTCTGGCAGCGGTTGGTCAGTTCGATGGACAGTCGCTCGATAACCATCAGTCCCCCAGCAGCACAGGAACTTTTTCTCGCAGCAGTGCCATCTCAGCCGGCGTGTCGCCCAGATACATCAGCAGCCGCAAATCGTCGCGAGTGACCGTGCCGCCGCTCAGCAGCCAAGACCGCACGCGAAACAGTTTGTAGAGCTTGACCAGTTTGCGATCGCTGATGAACACGTGTTGCTCGCGCACGATCGTCTTCACCAGCCGCTGGAACTCGCGGAATACGTCGTCGGGGAAAAACAGTTCGCGATCGTTTTGCCCGTTGCGCGCCGCTGCCCCTTGGCCACCGAACATGTAGGTCAAATAGCGGTTCGCCTTGAGCAGATCGTCCAGCGTGCAGTGCCCTTCGGCCCACGGCCGCTGATTGAGATTGCGATAGACTTCCGCTCGCAGTCCTGCATCGATCAGCTCAGTAAAATAATCGTTCTGAACCGGCAAGCTTTCCGCCTTGAGCACGAAGCGGTCCTTGAGCGCGCTCAGCTCGCCGTGCTCGGGCACCTCGTTGGTGGCGGCGAAAAGCACGCGCAATTCGACCGGCTGCGGCGCGCCGTCTTGGTAGAACTTTTTCTCGTTGACGATCGTCAGCAGGATATTCAAAATCGCCGAGTTCGATTTAAAAATCTCGTCGAGGAAAGCCAGCTTCGCCGTGGGCAGCTTGCCTTGCTCGCGGCGAATGTAGCGTCCTTCGCGCAGCTCGTTGATGTCGATCGGACCGATGATCTCCGACGGTTCGGTGAAGCGAGTGAGCATGTATTCGAAGTAATCTTCGTCGCTCACGCCGATCGCATCTTTGAATTTGAGGATCAAGTCGGACTTGGCAGTCCCCGGCGGGCCGACCAGCAGCAGCGGTTCTTGAGCGACAGCGGCCACGACCATCAAATCGATCAAGTGCTGCTTGTCGACGAAGAACCGCCCCAGCGACTGCCGCAGTCGATTGATCCGCGTCCGCAGTTCCTCTGCTTCCAGTTCCAGCTCGCCAAATGCGATCTCTTCAGCTTTCATACGCCTGTCTGTTTCTGTTTATTGAACCTCTGCTCTGCCGTTTTTACCGCGGAGGCGGGGGGGGGGCCGGGGGGGCAGAGCCCCCCACCCCCCCCCCCCCGGCAAAAAAAAAATAAAAAAAACCCCCCCCAAAAGGGGGGGGTGGGTGTATTGAAA
>JBQCEI010000906.1:0-2538 GCA_051960375.1 Aureliella sp.
AAATCCCAACCGCGCGGGCGGGCTAATGGATATTTAGAAAAATATATGGCGCGCGATTTTTAGATTTTTTTTTTAGCGCCTAATTTCCGCGCCGGCCTGTTAATGGCGCCAAGCGACGCTGTATTTGAGTCGCGAAGCGACGGCACGCATTAGCCTGGGACGCGAGTCCCAGGTCCGGCGAACGCAGCACCCGCGTGAGTCGCGAAGCGACGGCATGACCTTTCCACCGGAGAGACCCCGGGAAGTTCGCCTCATGTCGTCGCTTCGCGACTCACACGCTTGAGGTTGCTCCAAAACCTGGGACTTGCGTCCCAGGCTATTGCATGCCGTCGCTTCGCGACTCAAATCTCTTCCCAGCCTTCACTTGCCAGCCAACGCGGCCCTAATGCGCTCGAGCACCTCGGGCGAAGCAATCTTCGAGCTGCCCAGGACCAGGATTACAAAATTGTCGGCCAGGATTTCATCGGGATGAATGATGTAGTCGGTGTTGCGACCGATCTGTTCCATCAGCCCTCCTGCCTCGTGTGGATCGATAAGCACCGGTTGACCGTCGGCCAAGATCGGCATGGTCTTCTTTTGCGCGTTCGCGCCGCCCGCCGCTCGATCGACCAGGATCAGCTTGAAGATGAGATAATCGAAGAACTCGCCTCCTCGGGCCGTGTCGTACTTGTCGGCTGTAGAAGTGAGGATGGGAACGGCCCACTGCTCTTGACTCTTCCCATCGATCGCAGTCGTCTTGATCTTGATGCAATGATTGTCGATCGGTGCGTCGGGATTGGTGATTCTTCTTTTCTGCAGCGACTCGGGCAGTTCGAGTTCGGCGCACGGCTCGAAGCCGATCGCTCGGTAGAGCCGCTGGCGAAGTTCGGCGTCGTGTCTGGAGAGGATGTGAAACAGTTCGTGGCACACCAGCGACTGGAGCTGCGGCGCCGGACGGCTGAGCATCTTTTTAGGCAAGATGATCGCGGTGCCGCGCGTGTAGGCGGCTGCACCTTCTTCGAGGCCTGTCGTTTTGATAAACCGAATTTCAGCTGGGAAATTCAGATGGAGCGGCAGCAACTTTGCGTTGAGTGCTTTAATCGCCGCGGTGATGCGCTTCTGGTCCTGACTGGACCACTCGAGCGCTTGGTTGCCGGCGAATTCGAGATAGGTCGCTTCGTCGACCGGCTTGTCGGTTTTGAGCCGCGCGCTGCGATCGAAGGGACTCATCCTGGAAACGAACGCGTCGCGCGTCGAGAGTTCCGCCCGCGCATCGGCCGCTGAAGAAAACATGATCCGCGTTCGCTCTCCAAGCGGGACATCACACCAAGCGAGTTGAATGCCACCAGCGAGCCAGCAACTCATCCACACAAGAACTTGAAACGTCTTCATAACGTTCATCCCTCCGCGCTCTCTGCGCCCTCCGCGGTAAAAACTTCTTCTCTTACTTGAGTTTCATCGCAGTAGCTTCGGCGGCTCGCATGACGCGGAGGATATTGCCGCTCATGATCTTGTGAATGTCAGCTTCGCTGTAGCCGCGGTCGAGCAACACTTGGGTCAGCACCGGATACTTCGATACGTCTTCGAGTTGCTTGGGCACTTTGCCGATGCCGTCGTAATCGCTGCCGATGCCGACGTGATCGATGCCGGCCAGCTTGACGATGTGATCGATGTGATCGGCCACGTCATGCACCGAGCCCACTTCGACTGGATTTTGGGCTTCGAGCCGACCGACGGCGATCTTGTACTGATCCTGGTCGTCGGCGTACTTCTCTTTCAGTGCGCGATACAGAGGTTGCAGGCGCCGCGAGGTTGCAGCCGATGCGGGCACGACGAAGCCCGGATAGAAGTTGACCATGACGACGCCGCCGTTTTGGGGCAACTGCCGGAGGATCTCGTCGGGCACATTGCGTGGATGGTCCGCGACGGCTCGAGCCGACGAGTGCGAAAAGATCACCGGCGCGGCGCTGGTGTCCAGCGCAGCTTGCATCGTCTCGGGCGATACGTGCGAGATGTCGACCAGCATGCCCAAGCGATTCATCTCGCGGACGACCTCTTTGCCGAATTCGTTCAGCCCATGGCACTGAGCCTTGTCGGTGCATGAATCGGCCCACGCCAGCGAGTCGCTATGCGTGAGCGTCATGTAGCCGGCGCCCAGCTCGTGCAGTCTGCGAAGTTTCTCGAGCGAGTTCTCGATCGCATGTCCCCCTTCGACTCCGATCAGCGAAGCGATCTTGCCGCGGGCGCGGGCCGCTTCGACGTCGCTCGCCGTGCGGGCCGCAGCGAACGTATCGGGATAGCGAGCGATCATCGCCTGCACGATCTCGATCTGCTCGAGCGTCATCTGATGCGCCGAGCCGTCGTACGCGGTCTCTGCCGGAACGTAGACCGACCAGAACTGGGCGCCGACTCCGCCTTGCTTGAGCCGTGCGATGTCGGTGTGCAGCTTGGGCTGCGGCTGGGCGATGTCGAGTTTTTCGAACGAACGCGCCCCATGAGTGCGGATCTCCCAAGGCAGATCGTTATGTCCATCGAAGACAAAACTTCGCTGGTGGATCT
>JBQCEI010000907.1:0-3711 GCA_051960375.1 Aureliella sp.
CGCTTCGCCGCCGGGCCTCGGTGATGCGGGGGCGTTCGTCTGTTGAACTTAGTAGACTATGGCCCAATCGTTTTGGGCTGGTCATCACCATGGCCGTCGGTAGAAGCAGATCGTGAAGATAGCCTTGCATATCGTCTGGTACAACGGAATGGGTGGCGGGCGTGCGGTTTCACTGTCCGGTGATTTTCTCCTTCTGAACTCTGCCCAGCCTTTCAGCAATGCGTTCGACGCAATCGAGCTCTATGCACACGTTCCTTCCAAGACCATTGCGCCAGACCTTGGCTCTCTCGCCGCTCGATTCGAAGCGAGGACACAGAAGCTCCCTCGCGTTTGGCTAAAACGCAAGCTTCGCCAAATCGAGATTGCCTACAATAGCAAGCTCGGCTTTGCCGAAGACATTGTCGACATGACGAGGCCAGTGGCTTCCATCGAACAATTTACGATCGCATGCCATGAAATTGCTTACAACATTGGATTGTTGTGTGGCAAACTGAAGGCCAGCGAGGACGTGGAACTCGATGCGCTTCTTCGACACTTTCGGAGTCGGATGCGCTACATTCCCAATACGGAAGATGAGCTAGTATCAACGGTCGGGTCACTTCGGAAATCGGAAGCAAGTCATCGCACCCCATAACGCCGTCCGAACCGACGTGCAAAAACATTGCCCGTAGCGACCGACGGTGCGACTTAATATGGTTCATTATCCGCGGCGGCTCGGCCAAGAATCGGCAGCTTGGTTACTGCCGATGTTGAGCGGTGTTAGGTCACCGTCAGCCCAATCCTTTCGAACGAGGCCATCGCGAGCGTTCATCGGGTAGGAGGATCACGGTGGTTGAAACGGTGATTGGCTGCTTGTGTCTGGCTGGAGCAGCAGCTGGCCTCCTCGCCATCCTCTATCGACACAGCCGCGGTTCGCGGCATTTCGGCAAGTGGCAAGGTGGCGGCAAAGTGCCATTCGCCGGGGCAGTCGCTCTGTGCATTTTTATGGGATGCGTCGGTGCTGGATTCCTGCATCATTCCGCCATCTGGGCGATTCCGGCAGTATGTGCGTGGCTCGTCGCCCGCAGGTCCCAAACTCGCGCAAATCGCCAACATCAAGTCGAAGAAGACGAGCTTCGCAGAAAAAACGCTTTTGGACCATCCCGGAATCTTCGACGATCCACCGCCAAGCGACCTTGACGCGACTCCCGGGGAACGTGTCGAACTGTACGATGCTGGGGCCTGCACCTACCTTGGTACGGTTTGTAAATCGGACATGAAAGTAATCATCGAAACGTTTGCGGAAGCGTCCGACCAAGAGGCAAACGACATTTTCATTATCGACGAATCGTTAGCGCTTCTTTCCGGTTCGGGAGTCACCCAGGAATTCGTAACACTATTGGTAGACGCGCTGAAGCGACGAGACTATCTCTTGCTGCGATGGATGCCCGAATAACCGCGCGCGAGGAGAGAGCATCCTGGATGCTGTGTCCCCGGTGGCCGATTGCTCTTCCCCGGTGGCCGCTGACGGGTGCTGTGTCCCCTCGCTGTGCATGACGGGCGCTGTGCCCTCGCAGCCGCCGCGTTTTCAAAGCATCAACATATCAACGGTCCATCGCTCCGGGCCGGATACCTTAGGTGTTCTCCCATAAAGATGAGTATCGACACGCATGGGCACTCTCTACCGCAAGTTCTGTCCCACGTGCGATCGCAACAGGAAGCCCGATGTGACGTTTCACGGGTTCGTCGGCGCCGCGCTTAACCATTCGCCGATGGGAGGCGAAATCGTGTCCGGTGGTTATGCTGCTTACCTTGCGGACGACGGAAGCTTGGTTCCGTTACCACACCCTTTTGAATCGCGCCTACTTCGGGCTGCGGGCACGACACTGGCAGAAGCTGCACTTCGTGGGCGCTTGCTCTCTATTCACGAACTGATTTGTGCCGACTGCGGAGCCGAGAATACAACCGCAACACTTCGAAACGCTGGCACCGGATGTATCACTGGGCTTGCGTTGGCTACCATTGCGATTGCCTGCAACGTCCTCTTATTCAGTTTTCATCCCATTGTCGAAATCGGTCTTGTTTGCATGGCGATGTTTACGCCTGAGCTGCTGATCGATCGCTACCTGCGTTTCCGGTATCGTAAAAATGCCAGCCCGTACCAGACAAGCCGTTGCAGGCGATGCGGCAGCGGTCGCTTGCTACCCCTGTCGATCGCCCGGAAGTATTTATGGACCTGTCCGCGCTGCAAACAGAAGTCGATGAGGATTGAAATCGCGGGTCGTTCGTAGGAAATGGCAGAATAGCGCGTCGCACTCCGAGCCGCTGACGGCATGTGTTCCCGAGGGCGCGTTTTTTGAAATCGAAACTTGCTGAGCCGGGGGAACGCCAGCATGCGATGCATCAAAGACGAGGTGGAGGATTTACGTTATGTTTGAGTCCATTCTCCGCTTATTGAAACCCGCGAAAAATGGTGTTCACGTCGCCCGAAACAATCCGTTGTGGCAAGCCGAGCCGAGTCGCGAGCACCTGATCGTTTTTCAAGGCCCGTCGGCCTACATCTCGCCCAACTGGTACGCGACTAAGGCCGAGCATGGCAAAGTGGTCCCCACGTGGAACTACGCAGTGGTCCACGTCCATGCCAAGCTCAGGGCGATCGAGCAGGCGGAAGAAATCCGATCCATTCTCGGCGCACTAACCCAGCGGCACGAACGCACGCAGCCGCATCCTTGGCAGCCATCCGACGCGCCGGACGACTTTATCGAGAAACTGGTGAACCTCGTCGTAGGAATCGAGTTCGCCATCGAGCGAATCGAAGGCAAGTGGAAAGTCAGCCAAAACCAACCGATGGCCAACCAGCAAAGCCTCGTCGCGGCTCTCGATGGACTCACCGATGACGCCTCCACAGCCATGGCATCGCTCGTGCGGCAGTTCGGCTCCGGCGAAGCGAACTGATCGTCAGCGACCGGATGTGACCGGATGGCCGCTGGTTCAATCGTTAGGCCGCTACGGCTATACTATTGCCCGGTCCGGCGCAGCCGCAAGCACGCGCGAACTGAAGCTGGGTTTATCATTAGTTCTTGTAACCCAACAAGTAAGTTTGAAGTTGCGCTAAATCGAGAAATCGAGGGTTTTCGCGGCCTGAAGAGATGTGACATTCGTTTGCGGCAATTGAGTGAAAATGGTCGGAGTCTTGAGGACCAAAGGTCCGTAATCCCTTAGCCCAGCCCAGCGGGCTGGGATCCCGCGGGGCGCAAGCGATCCCAGCCCGCCGGGCTGGGCTAAGGAATCGCGGGCCATTGGCCCTAAAAACCAATGATGCTGCAACAACTACCGTACACGAATGTCAAAACTCATTAAGGTCGCCTCTGTCAGCCCAGGACAAGGAGGCCGCCAGGCCGACGCAGCCCCGGGGAAACTGCAAACCTTTTATCGAGCGAGCCCTATGCCCCGTACCTGTTCTCAGTGTGGCTACACGACGGAGACTGTCGAAACCGGGCGCTGTGCGTTGTGCAAAGCGCCGTTCGAAAGCAGCATCGATCCACCGCTGGCTTCATCGCTGCCAAGCGATAAGCAGCCAGCCAAGGCGAAGTCAGATCCACGTCACTGGTTTGTTCGGTCTTTGCATCGACGGTCGATGGCCGTCATGGTCCTGTCGGGCTTTATGACCGTTTGGGGCCTGTGTGGCGGCAGCTTCACGCGCCGCAGCGCCACCTTGACCGGACTGCCGCT
>JBQCEI010000908.1:0-2523 GCA_051960375.1 Aureliella sp.
AGACGAGCCACCCGCCGTGAATGCCCTCGGGCAGCGTGGGCTTAAGCTCCTTGACGGTGAAACTAGTGAAGATCGTGTAGGTCAGCCCGAACCAGAGAACCACCCCAAGTGCCCAGAGCACCGTGGCCACCATCCGCCACTCGGCGATCACCAGGAACTGCGTCCCCAGTAAGCAACTCG
Source organism: Aureliella sp. (assembly GCA_051960375.1). Lineage (GTDB taxonomy): Bacteria > Planctomycetota > Planctomycetia > Pirellulales > Pirellulaceae > Aureliella. The sequence continues at coordinate 181 of JBQCEI010000908.1, forward strand.
CCGGGACTGAAGTGAAGAAGCCCACACCGCGCCGATGATCGACGAGGTCCGAAAAGAACTGGCGACGAAACAAGACCAAGCGCACCAGGAACAAAACCCAAAGTACGCCGAACAACGCCACGTTCAGCCAAAAAAGGCTCACCGCTAGCTGCGGCATCCCCAGCAACCGGCTGGCAAGCGAAACGATGCCGGTCGACATGACCAGCGCGAAGTAATTGGGGTTGAGCGAAGCGATACGCTGCACAATCTATCCCTGAAATCAATTAAAACATTTGAAACACAGAGGCGCAGAGGACACAGGGCTTCTACTTGATTCTTCCTCTGTTATCTCCGTGCCTCTGTGTTTCTAAATCTTCTGCATCCTTCACCGTGCGTTTCGATTCGGCGGAACGGAATGCCGGGTCGCGTTCCAACAATCGCTTTACTCCACCGTCCGCTCAACCTGATAGAGATACCGAAGCAGCCCGAGATTCAAGATAAACAGAGTCAGCGCCACAGCGATCAGGTACGCCAACCAGTCGAGGGCCCGTTCGGTCGATTTCATGTCTACCATATCTTCCCCGCGCTCTCCGCTTCTCCGCGGTAAAAGTCGACATGCATCCGCGAGGCAAACTTCTCGCCGCACCTGCGGCAGGCTGCTTGCTCCGAGCGACAGTCGTTCCTTCATAGTTCCGTATCCGTCCCCGCCCCGAAGCGCTTGGTCGACTCTCGAAGTCATGCTATCGGAGGTCTAATTGCGTTGCAACGTGGCGTGTAACCCGACGTCTAACGTACCAGCCTCTTGATTGATTCACTGATCGTCGTTGAGATCAGCCGCAGGGCGTTAGCCCGCGGTTGGCGGCAAGAAACCGGGCGCTAACGCGTGCCGGCTGATCGCTTCGCGCCTTCGCGGCTTGGCGTGAGATATGATGAGCGCACGCGAAGCCGCGAAGCGCGGGAAGCCTTGCAGCGGTAGATGCTCCAACAACTATCATGGTGCCCAGATGAATCCATCGCTGGACCAACCCGGCTATCCCGAGCGGCACCATGACGTGGTTCGCAAAGCCTGGCGCCGTGCGCGAAGAGCGCTGCTGTTTACTGGCGTGCCGTTTGTGCTGCTGCTGGCGGGCACCTTGCTCGATGTAGTCCATCCGGCCGTCACCACGGTGAGCGCGATTCTGTTTCTGTGGTTGGGAGTGATCGGCGTTGCCAGCAGCCTCGACGACGTGCACCGTCATGCTCAAGTGATGCCGTACTTCCAACGTCCCGTCGGCGACATCGACACCTTTCTCGCCGGCAAAACGCTGATCCGCTACCTCAATCAACTCGACGCGGCGGCCGAGCAACTCGGCGTCGCGCCATTGTCCAGTTTCGGCTTCAACGACGATCTTCGCGGCGAGCAGCTCCACTGGCACTCCCCCAGCCAAGGCCTCGCGACGGTGAACGCTCTGCTTCAATGGCTGGAAACCGCCAACGCCCCAGCGTCTGTCGCCGCCCTGCTGCGAGCTGACCTCGCTAAATGGCGACACGCCCTCGCGCGGGCCGAAGCCCAAAGCACCCCATTTTGCCTCCTCCTCCGCCACTGCAACGCCACCAGCGGCCACGAATGGGAAGTCCGCCAAGGCTCCGCCTTCTAAAAAGGGTCCAGGACTCTTTTACTTGGGCGCAACCTGGCACAAGTGCCGGTAACCCGACGCGTAAGCAAGGGACGAAGCCGCCGCAAAGCACTGCGTTCGCAATACTCTCCTTTCTTCGCGCCCTCGCGGCTTCGCGTGAGATAAGATGTGCTCACGCGAAGGCGCAAAGCGGAATGCAGGACTCGTCGGCCTACTCGTCATCGTCATATTCCCAAGCTTGGAACGGCCCGGTGAGGACATCGTCGGATTGCTGTGCCTGCGCAGCCAGAAGCCGGACTTCGTTGTCGGGATCGTTTTCGTCATCCCATTCATCTTCTTCAAACTCGATGCACTTCGATACATGAGCGACTTCGAAATCGCTGTCCTCGAGGGCATCGATGGCGATGCTGATCGCTTCGCGTATTTCAAACGCGTCGACATAGCACTCGACAAACGCTCCCTTTCGATACGGCTCGCCAGGCTCCAGCTCGACGTAGACGATCCATACTGGCATCAGACTATTCTCCTAAACCATCCTGCCGGTGCATCCGCTTGGGTAAATTCTATAAAACTTTGACGATCCCTTTCGCCCCGGTTACAATCCGCCCGCGATGCTAACCCCTCAACGTCGACCATGCGAGCCCGTGCCCGGGTGATTAGCCTGGCGAAGCGCAGAGGTGGTGAGCGCGTCTTACCTTCCATGGCAGGCTGTAAACATTCAGGAGCCCGAAAGAAATGGCAGCTTGTT
>JBQCEI010000909.1:0-3449 GCA_051960375.1 Aureliella sp.
GCATGATGGAGGTCGCTCAGCTCAAGATTCGAGTGGAGACCGATCAAACCAAGCTCGCCATTCTGCGAAAGTCGTTTCAAACCTTCGTGGCGGCCGAGCAGGAAGCCAAGCGGCGCATTCAGGCGGCTGCCAAGGACGCCAAGCGGCTGGCCAGAGCGATCCGCGATCTGAACCACTTGCTACTGGGTGAAGCGGTCAGCGTCCCACTGATCCCGCTGGGCTGGCAAGGCTTTCGCTACCTGATGCTCCAAGCCGATACGGCGACGATGATCAAACTATCCCAAGCTCGGTGCGAATCGGGCGATCGCCTGGGGAGCTGCTTCTTCGATCCGGCTCATCCCGACGAAGAACCAGCCAGCGCTCCGACGCGCATCACGCAGGCCCTGGCCCTGATGGATTGGGCTCGCAGGGCGAACCTCGTCCCGCGACTGGGAAGCGGCGCTCAAAACCGGCTCTGCGACCTGCTGGCCATCCTTGGCACGGCTGCCAGCGGCGAGCTCAAAGAACGCGAGAAGTCACTCAAAGAGGCCGAGCAAGAACTGGCCCGGGTCCGAGAAACGAGCTGGGACAACCTCGACGTGCTCGAGGAGAAACCGAAGTCGAAATAGAGTTCCGAAACTCTTCCATTTTTTAACCGCGGAGACGCGGGGAGCGCGGAGGATTGCTTCGCGTTCTCCGCGTTTCGTCGTAAAGGGATGTCGCAAACGGGTATAGATCGCGCGAGCGCCAAGCTACAATCACGGCTCCACCTGGACGGCAAGTAACTCCGATTCTTCCCAGGAGAGCTACCATGCGACCGACGGTTGTGTGCTACCTTGCAGTATGCCTCGCCGCCCTGGGCACGAGCCTCGCGCGAGCGGTCGCTCCCGAAAAGCCCAATGTCGTTTTCATCATGGCCGACGATCTCGGCTGGGGCGATGTCGGCTTTCACGGCGGCAACGCGCCGACGCCGCATCTGGATAAGTTGGCGAGCGAGAGTCTCGAACTTGCTCAGCACTACGTGGCGCCGGTTTGCAGCCCGACGCGCACCGGCTTGCTGACCGGCCGCTGCTGGAGTCGCTTCGGCGTTACCAAGCCGATCAACGTACGAGCCTTGCCGTGGGACACGGTAACCTTGCCGCGTGCGCTCCAAAGCGTCGGCTACGATACTTGCCTGACGGGCAAGTGGCACTTGGGATCTTTGCCTGAGCAAGGACCGAATCACTTCGGCTTTGATCATTCGTATGGCTCGCTCGCCGGTGGCGTGAGTCCCTGGAACCATCGCTACAAGAAGGGACCGTTCACGCGAACATGGCACCGCGATGAGCAATTGATCGAAGAGCAGGGGCACGTCACCGATTTGATCACGCGCGAAGCCGTCGCCTGGTTGGAATCGCGCGGCAGCGATCCTTTCTTTCTCTACGTACCGTTTACCGCCGTTCACTTGCCGATCAAAGAGCCTGCCGAGTGGCTCGAGCGCGTCCCCGACTCCATCCAAGGCGCTGTGCCTCGTCACTATGCGGCTTGCGTAATGCACTTGGATAATGCGGTCGCCCGTATTCTCGATGCGCTCGAGAAGCGCGGCTTGCGCGACAACACGCTCGTGGTGTTTACCAGCGACAATGGCGGCAGTTGGGCGGAGAACAACGACTTGCAGTATCCGGACGACAACTGCCCGAGCGGCAAACTGGTCGGCAACAACCGACCTTGGCGAGGCCAAAAAGGCGAGTTGTATGAAGGGGGTGTTCACGTGCCGGCGCTCGTTCGCTGGCCAGCGGCCATTGAGCCCGGCAAAGTCGACTCGCCGGTGCAGATCATCGACTGGATGCCGACCTTGTGCGGGCTGGCCGGCTACCATCCCAAGAGCGACCTGAAGTGGGACGGCATGGATATTAGCTCGCTGCTGAAGGACCGCGATCCATTGCCCGAGCGGCCGCTGTATACTGTCGGGCCGAACTGGAGCGCCAGCTCGCTCCGCGTGGGCGACTGGAAATTGATCGTGCGTCCAGCTAAAGGTAAAGGCAAAGCCGCCCGCGAGCTGTACCGGTTGAGCAACGATCCGGCCGAGGCGAACAATCTCGCTGACCAGCAGCCCGAGCGACTCCAAACGATGCTTGCCGAGCTCGAGAAGATGGCGGCAGCCGATCGTGATTCTGAAGTGAAGTGAACGTAAATCAGAACTTTCTAATCAGAGGACACCGAAACGATGCATCTCACCTGGCGATCGAGCGTTAACCTTCACCGAATGTTCCGCTGGTCTCTATCGGCAGTCTTGATCGCGCTGGTCGCCTCGACCGGCTGGGCGCAAGACAAGCCTGCGCAGCGCGCACGAGCCCGGCGCGCTCAGGCCGCTGCTCCGGCACTTCCCAAGCCGACCGAAGGCGAAGTGAAATACGGCCCGCACGAGCGCAACGTGCTCGATTTCTGGAAAGCCAAATCCGATTCACCGACGCCGCTGATCTTCGCCATCCACGGCGGTGGCTGGCAGGCCGGCAGCAAGGAACGCGTGGCCAGCCTGGTCAAGATTGATCAAGTTCTCGATGCGGGAATCTCAGTGGTCTCGATCAACTACCGCTATGTCGCTCAAGCGGCCGCCGACGGCACGACTCCACCGGTCAAAGCGCCGCTCTACGATGCCGCTCGAGCCCTGCAATTCGTGCGCAGCAAAGCCGACGAGTGGAACATCGATAAAACGCGGATCGGCGCCACCGGCAGCTCGGCCGGAGCTTGCTCAAGTTTATGGTTAGCGTTCCACGACGATCTGGCCGATCCGAACAGCAAGGATCCGATTGCCCGCGAGTCGACGCGTCTGACCTGTGCGGCCGTTGCCGGCGCTCAAACGACGCTCGACCCCAAGCAGATGAAGGAATGGACCCCCAACAGCAAGTACGGAGCGCACGCGTTCGGCATCACCGTCGAAAAGGGAGCGAACGCTTTCGAAGAGTTTCTTCGCCAGCGCGACAAGATCCAGCCATGGATCGCCGAGTACTCGCCGTATGCGCTGGTCAGCTCCGATGATGCGCCGGTCTACCTCATCTACGTAGCTCCGCCGGCGATGGGACAAGAACAGAAGGATCCAACGCACACGGCCAACTTCGGCGTCAAGCTGCAAGAGAAGTGCGAGGAGAAGGGCGTTCCATGCGAATTGGTCTATCCCGGAGCTGAGAACGTCAAGCACAAGTCGATCATGGAGTATCTGGTCGAAACGCTCAAAGCACCCGCGAAAGCGAAATAAGTCTTTAAGCAATTAATACAAAGCCGTGGCTCTTCTCAGATTTTAGTGATCGCGACCTGTAAGGTCGCCTCTATCAGCCCAGGGCAAGACGCCGCCAGGCGGCGCAGCCCTGGGTAAACAGTGCGATCGGTATGTCGGCCCTGAAAGGTGCCACTCATTGTCAGCCCAAGGACTGATGCGGCCCATCAAGCCAATCAAACGCTTGTCAGGCACGGGAATGAGCGGCCCTGTCAGG
>JBQCEI010000910.1:0-4706 GCA_051960375.1 Aureliella sp.
GTATGTGGTACATCAGGCCCTGATGTAACCGCACCCGGCAAGCCCGCCTGCGCGCACCACTCTCCTCCCAAGGCCGCCAAGCGGCCAATACGAAGAGCCAGTCGGGCACAGTCGGCCGACTTGCCGGGTGCTGCACATCAGAGGCCTGATGTGCTACGGTTCGGCTGGCAGACGTTTGCGCAGCCTTGGATGAAATTTCAGGGCGGCGCAAAGGTTTGCCAGCCTAACCGTAGCACAGCAGGCCCTTGCTGTGCAGCACCTGCCACAGCGGCCAACTCTGCCCGTCCTGCTCTTCTTTTCTTTGCGCCGCTGCGCAGCGAGAAGAAAAGATAAAGGTGCGCGCCTGGCCGGCTTGCCGGGTTCTGACGGCAGAGGCCTGCCGTCCCACAGTTAGGCTGGCGACCTTCGGTAATGTCCAGGCGGTACCCAGTACAACGCTGCCGATGCGGCTAGCGCCATAGCGGAGCCGAATCCGAAGGCGGCTACTGGGCCGAAGTTTTCGTATAGCCAGCCGAACCCCAAACTGGCCGGAAGCGCGGCGATGCCGATGGCCGCGTTGAACCAGCCGTACGCCAGCCCGCGCTGCTCGGGTGCGCACAGCGTAGCCACCATCGCTCGCTCAGCCGGCTCGGCCATCGCATAGAACACGGCATAGAGCGCAAAGAGAGCGAGCACCTGCCAGACAAGCGTGGCATAAGCAAAGCCTAGGTACGCTGCCATATACACGACCCAGCCACCCACGAGCAGTCGCTTGGCCCCGAAACGATCGATGGCTCGACCGGCGACGACGCTCAAGCTGCTCTTGAGCAAATGAAAGACGCACCACAACATCGGCAGCCACGCGACCGGCACGCCGAGCTCCTGCGCGCGGACCAACAAGAATGCATCGGTGGAATTGCCGAGCGTGAACAGCACGATCGCGAACATGTACGGTCGAAAGCCGCGACCGAGCTGCGAAAACGTGAATCGGGCAGGAGAGGAAACGGGTGGCGGTTTTAGCTTTTCCTCGCTCGCAGTGTCAGCGCCTGGCAACCGCGGCGATTCTCGCAGGGCGAAAGCGACGATCGCAACGACGATCAAGCCGGGCAAAACCGTCAGCGCGAAGAGCCACCTCAGCTGCCCTGGAAAAGCGAGCAAGAAGGCGGTGGCCAGCAGCGGCCCGATCGCCGCGCCCAGGTGATCCATGCTGCGCTGGAAACCAAACGCCCGCCCGCGCACGCTCGGCTCGGTGCAGTCGACGATCATCGCATCGCGCGGCGCCGATCGCACCCCTTTGCCGATGCGGTCGCTGAGGCGAATGACCAGCAGCTGCCACGGCGCGGTGAGGACGGCAGTTAGCGGGCGGCAGGTCGCCGCCACCACATAGCCAAAGACGATAAACGGTTTGCGCGACGAGCTGCGATCCGAGCGAGCGCCCGACCAAAGCTTCAGCAAACTCGCCAGCGACTCGGCTGCACCTTCGATCAGCCCGAGATAAAACTTGCTCCCGCCGAGCATCGTCAGCAGAAACGACGGCAGCAGCGGATACACCATCTCGCTGGCAATGTCGTTGAAGAAACTCACCCAGCCCAGCAGCCGAACGTTCGCCGGCAGCTTATGGCTCTCAACAGGCTCCTCTGGCATAGACCATGCCCTCCTTATCCCGCCCTATCATAAGGCAGTCAGGGGCATGGCGTTGAGACGGTGCGCTCGCTTCGCACCCTCCGCGTCTCCGCGGCTAGAAATTGGGCTACGCGAGAGCTTCCTCCAGGAGCGCGTCGAGGTCGTCGAATACCTCATCGACGCGCTCCGGCGAGAGAGTGGTCGATTCATCGCGCAGCTGCCAGTTACCCAACTGCCAGTCGCACTCGAAGAACGCATCCGCGTTTGCCCGCTCGGTTTCGTCCCACATGTCGCTACTCTCCAAAGGCCCGAGGTGTCGCGGCGCTGGTCGAGAGGGCGCCGCAACTGAAACCTAGTGCGCATTTGGCGGGTGGGCAAACGGCTCTCTGGAGGAATGCGCCTCAAAACGCTCGTTCCCAGGCTCCTGCCTGGGAACGCAGTGTCTTCGAGGCTCCGCCTCGTCGGGCAGCCACAAAGGCCGGGCTTCATCGCGGGTTCTTGAGGAGGCAGAGCCTCCAAGACATCGCGTTCCCAGGCAGAGCCTGGGAACGAGCGGAGAGAGACGGCCGAAACGCTTAGTCGGCGTCGCGGCGGTTGCGTTTGAAGGGCTTGCCCGGCTTGTCGTAGCTGCGGGGGCCGCCGGCCGGGCGGGGTGCGCGCTGCGGGCGGCGGGCCTGGTCGAGCGGCGCGATCCGCATCGGGCGGCCGGCGATCTTGGCTTGGCCGAGCGACTCGAGCAGATCGGCGGGCATGCCCTTGGGCAAGTCGACCGTGCTGAAGCGTTCGAAGATCTCGATGCGGCCGATGAACGCGCTATCGATCCCGGCTTCGTTGGCGATCGCGCCGACGATGTTGCCGGGCTTCACCTGATGCGCATGTCCGATCTCGATGCGATACGATTGCAGTTCTTCGTTGGCTACGAACGTCGAACCTCGGCCGTCGGTGTCGCGCGAGCTGCCTCGACGAGCGCGCATATCGCGCTCGCTCCGTTCGCGGCGCGGACGAGCGTCATCGCGCTGGCTTCGATGCCCCATTTCGAACGTGGCTTGCTTGAATTCTTCTCGCAGCAGGAACGGCTTCTTGCCTTGGACCATCGCGGCCAGGGCGGCGGCGATCTGCTCGACCGGAACGTCGTTCTCCTGACGATACTGGCTGATGACCGACTGGAACGTTTCCAGATCGGGATGCGACAGGGCAGCGGTGATGCGTTCGTGGAAACGCGCCACGCGTTGCTTGTTGATCGCGCGGTTGGACGGAAACTCCATCTGCTCGATCGTCTGTCGGGTGGCAGCTTCCAAGCGGCGGAGCTTGCCGCGTTCGCGCGGGCCGACGAACAGGATCGCTTCGCCACTGCGCCCAGCGCGGCCGGTGCGGCCGATGCGATGGACGTAGGCTTCGCTGTCGAACGGCAAGTCGTAGTTGACGACGTGGCTGATGCGCTGCACGTCCAGCCCGCGAGCCGCGACGTCGGTCGCTACGATGACGTTCACTTTGCCGTTGCGGAGATTGTCGATGATTCTTTCGCGCTGCTTTTGCGGAATGTCGCCGTTGAGGGCAACCGCGCGGTGGCCGTGATGGTTGAGGTATTCGGCCAAGGGCTCGGTACTGCTCTTGGTTTTCACGAACACGATCACGCCATCGATCGGCTCGGCTTCGAGAATGCGGGCCAGAGCTTGCTCTTTTTGGTGCGGGGCCGCGACGACGTAGCGCTGACGAATCGTATCGGCAGTCGCCGTGCGCTGTTCGATCGTGATCTCGGCCGGGTTGCGCAAGTGCTGCTGAGCGATGTGTCGAATCGATTCGGGCAGCGTCGCTGAGAAGAGGGCGACTTGGCGGCCTTCGGGAGTGGCCCCGAGGATCCAGTCGACATCTTCGGCGAAGCCCATGCGGAGCATTTCGTCGGCTTCGTCCAGCACGAGGCATCGCAGGCCATCGAGCTTGAGCGAGCCACGGCGCATGTGCTCCATGACGCGGCCAGGGGTGCCGACGACGACGTGCGCACCGCGATCGAGCTGCCGGAACTGGACCATGTAATCCTGGCCGCCGTAGATCGCTGCGACGCGAATAGCGCGGACGCCTCCGGCATAGCGCTCGAAGGCTTCAGCGACCTGAATGGCCAGCTCGCGCGTCGGAGTCAGCACGAGCACTTGCGTCTGTGGGCTCGACAAGTTCATCGTCTGCAGCAGCGGCAGAGCGAAGGCGGCCGTCTTACCGGTGCCGGTTTGAGCCTGGCCGATGATATCGCGGCCAGCCAGCAGCATCGGAATGGACTGAGCTTGGATCGGCGTCGGAGCGACGTAACCGGATTGCTCGAGAGCCTGGACTAACTTGTCGTTCAAACCCAATTGACGAAACGGAGAGATCGAAGCGGCCTCTGGGGCCGCGGGTAGCGTTGCGGACAAACTGAACCTCAAACGAAATGCGTGTACTACAAAAACTGAGAAACCGTGCCGGCCCCAGCTCACCCCAGTGCTTATCGGGGCATCGATTCCCAACGGGCGTCGGCCAGCGGCAAGAGGCTGCCAAAAGCAGCAGTGATCGAACGCATTTCAGTGGGCTCAGTCCCCTCTCATGCCAGATCTGAGCGATCCGGTAAGGGTGCAAACCTGTAGCTCTCCGAGCAAGGCATCCATCAACCCCAATAGGTTAACCAAATCTTAGAAAAGCACAAACGAGAATCAAGCCGCCAGGCGATAGGCGGGCAGTTGCTGGTTCTCTTGGTGTCTTTGTGTCTTGGTGGTTATTGATCTGAAGTGAACCACGAAGCCACAAAGACACCAAGGAAAAACCGGACACTTGTCGCGTGCCAGCTGATGCGGCTAGTGGAAATCGCGCGAGCGGATAGTCAGACCCTGCACGTGCTTGCTCAAGTCCTCGAGCGAGCCGACCACGACATGCACGATCCCCTCGCGGTTTTCGAGCACTCCGGTCACCAGCCAGGCGTTCGACGTGCGGGCGATCGAGTAATGCCGGTCCCAAACGTCGGGCCGCAGCACCAGATTCATCGTGCCGGTTTCGTCCTCCAGAGTCGCAAAGGTAATCCCCTTAGCGGTGCCTGGACGCTGCCTGAGAATAACCAGTCCCGCCACGCGGACGAATTTTTG
>JBQCEI010000911.1:0-5008 GCA_051960375.1 Aureliella sp.
TGGCAAAGCGCTGCGGCGCTATGTAGCGGAGCTGCTCGGAGGCAATAGCTCGGCTCTGCCCGATCGCTCAGCCTTGTCAGCGGTCGGTCACCGAGTGGTGCATGGTGGACCGTTCACGCGTCCCGTCCTCGTTACGCCTGAAGTTCACTCGCGGATCATGGCGCTGAGCGATCTAGCGCCGCTGCACAATCCGAGGGCTCTGGAGACGCTGACCGCTGCCGAAGCGGAGCTACCCGCCGTGCCGCAGGTAGCCGTGTTTGATACGGCCTTTCATGCCACGCTGCCGCCCGAGGCTTACACGTATCCAGTGCCACAACAGTGGACTCGCGACTGGGGGATACGGCGATATGGATTTCATGGGCTGAGCCATGCGTACTGTGCGCGGCGAGCGGCTGAAATGCTCGGGCGGCCGCTCGAGCAATTGCGGCTGGTCGTTTGCCACCTCGGCCACGGTTGTTCTGCCGCAGCAGTGCAGGGCGGGGTGAGCGTCGATACGACGATGGGCTTTACGCCTCTGGAAGGCCTGATGATGGCCACGCGCTCCGGTTCGCTCGATCCGAGCATCGTCACGCATGTCCAGCGTCGCCATTGCCTGAGTGCTGAGCAAGTGGAAGAGGTTCTCAACCGCCACTCGGGCCTGCTCGGAGTATCGGACATTTCGGCCGATATGCGGCAAGTGCTCGCGGCGGCACACGATGGAGATGCGCAGGCCGAGCTTGCCATCGCGATCTACACTCATCGACTTCAGCAAGCGATCGGCGCTCTAGCCGTTCCGATGGGCGGCATCGATGCGCTCGTTTTCACTGCTGGTGTCGGCGAAAACTCGGCAGAAATCCGCCAGCGCGTTTGCCAAGGGCTCGAGTGCCTGGGACTGGAGCTCGATTCGCAAGCCAACGTGAGCTGCCGGCCAGATGCCGACATCGCTCGAGCGAGTTCGCGCGGCCGCATCCTCGTCATCGCCACGCGTGAAGACTTGAGCATGCTCCGCGATGTGGTTTCGGTGCTCGAGACGACGCGCGTAAAGGTTTGAGGTGATACAGCTTTTTACCGCGGAGGCGCGGAGAGCGCGGAGGACCAACCGGTCGGCCGCGCCGTTTCAGGCAGCGAGAAAGGATGGTGGTCCAACGTGGGACGGCAGTCCTCTGCCGTCAGCACCCGGCAAGCCGCCCGACTCTGCCCGTCTACCTCTTCTTCGGCCGCTTCGCGGCCTTGGAGGAATTAGGTGAAGGCTAGCCGACTTGCCAGGTTCTGCACATCAGAGGCCTGATGTGCGGCCTGATGTGCTACGTTCGGCTGGCAACTGCCTGCGCTGCCCAAAAACGTGCCGACCGTGACGGTCTTTTGGGAAACGAGTGAGTCCAGCCAGTTTGCCGGCTGCGGTCACATCAGAGGCCTGATGTACCACATACGATTGCCCACGTTTTTTGCTGCCGAGAAGATAAGCGCTTGGTCGAGTGTTCTGGCTTAGAAGAACATAGAGCGAAGGCGGTGACGTCGATGGACCGAGTGATCAATCTTCTCGTCACAGTTACGCTCATCGAGATGATGATCGCGACCGGGCTAGGCGCGAGCGTATCGGAACTGGTCGGCGTGGCGAAGAACGGGATGCTGCTTGCGCGTGCGCTCTTGGCCAACTACTTGCTTGTCCCTGCGGTGACGGTTCTGTTGTTGAGGCTGTTCGATCCTGACGCGATGGTTGCGGCTGGCTTCATGATTCTGGCGGTTTGTCCCGGCGCGCCGTACGGGCCTCCGTTCACCGCGCTTGCCAAGGGGAATGTGCCGATCGCCGTGGGGCTGATGGTGCTGTTGGCCGGATCGTCGGCGCTGGCTGCGCCGCTGCTGCTGGGTTTGCTGTTGCCACTCGTGTCCACACAAGAGAAACTCAGCATCGATCCTGTAAGCATCGCAGTTGCGCTCTTGTCCACTCAACTTTTGCCGCTCTGTTTCGGCATCGCAGTGCGGTGGTTGCGGCCGGCTTGGGCCGACCGGCTGCAAAGGCCTGCGACGAATGTGAGCAAGCTTCTCAACCTTGCGGCCATCGTGCTCATTCTGATCGCGCAGATGCGTTTCCTGCTGGACATCCGACCGATCGGTCTGCTGGGCATGCTGGCGTTGATGCTGGCCAGTTGGCTAACGGGATGGGCTCTAGGTGGACCATCGACCGATTCTCGCAAGGCCATGTCGGTTACCACGACGCTGCGCAACGTCAGCGTCGGACTGGTGATCGCCGCACAAAGCTTTCCTGGTACGCCCGCCGTCACCGCCGTGGTTGCCTACGGTCTCTTCTCGCTGCTAGCCACTCTCGGCATCGCCCTGCGCCTCTCCGCGCTCTCCGCGTCTCCGCGGTGAACTCCTTCGGTACGACAAGCGCGAAGGCGCATTGGCCTAAAGTCCAATAACCGCCGCCGCTGGACACGTTTACCATTCAGGCAGTTGCTCGTTCCAGGAAAGCGCTGTGTGATGGCACGACCAGAATCGAAGAACGATATGAAGCGGTTACTTCGCATGGGTTGCTGTGGGTTGGTTTGCGTCGTAGGGCTGGGCTTGGCGGGCGGTTGCCGAAAGGAGCCCCCGGTCGAGCAGGCCATTCGGCCGGTCAGGGCAATGCGCTTAAGCGATGCTCCGGCACTGATGAGCCGCAGCTTTCCGGGTACGGCCGAATCGGTCGATGCGGTCGAGCTGTCGTTCCGGGTCGGCGGGCCGCTAATTGCCTTTCCGGCCAACCAACTGGGCAAGAAGGTCAGCAAGGGCGACTTGCTCGCTCAGATCGACAGCCGCGACTTCGAAGTGCGGCTCCGCGATTCACAGGCAACGCTCTCCAAGGCACGCTCGGAACTCGACGCCATGCGCAAAGCTCGACCTGAGGAGATCGAGCAACTCAAGGCGGGCGTCGAGCGAGCCAAAGCGGCTGCCGACTTTGCACGCGCCGAGCATAAACGCAATCTTTCGCTCACCGTCAGCGGCGCGATCTCGACTTCGGAACTGGAGATGTCGGCAGCCAAGTCCAAACTGGCCGACGCTGAACTGCTGCAAGCCCAGGAGTCGCTGCGAATCGGTCAGGACGGGGCTCGCCCCGAAGACATCAAAGCCAAGGAAGCCCAAATCGATTCGCTGCAAGCCGCCGTGCAGAAGGCGCAGGACGAGCTGAGCGATACCAAGCTGTTGGCTCCCTTCGAAGGCACCGTCTCTTCGATCTACGTCGAAAACTACGAAGTGGTGCAGCCCAAGCAGCGCATCGTGCGCTTGGTCAACACTGCGGAACTGGAGATGCGCGTCGATATTCCGGAGAGCCTGATCTCACTGGTGCCTCAGATTCGTGAGGCTTCGGTGACGATCCAGGCGTTTCCCGATTTGTCGATCCCAGCCCGAATCGCCGAAGTCGGCACCGAAGCGTCGCCGACGACGCGCACCTATCCCGTGAAGCTCCGATTCAGCCCTCCGGCTGATGCCGACGTCCGGCCCGGCATGTCCGGCTTCGCTCGCGGCAAGGGGGAGGTCGCCGGCAACAAAGATCCGTCGCATCAAGTGGTCCCGAGCACGGCCGTCTTCGATCGCGATGAAAAGCGGTTCGTCTGGATCTATGACCCGACCAGCAAAACGGTTCACGCACATGCGGTGACTGTGCTCGCGACGACTCCCTACGGACTGAGCGTCTCAGGGCTCAAACCCGACCAATGGGTAGTGACGGCCGGCGTGCACTATCTGCAAGAGAACCAAAGCGTGCGACTGGTCGCCGAGGATGCTGAGCAAGCCAGGAGCGACACATGAGCATCGCATCGGGAAGCGTTGAAAAGAGCACGGTAGTCGGCTTCGGCATGGCCTTGCTGGTCATCGCCGGCCTGGCAGCCTTCTTCGCCCTGGGACAGTTGGAAGACCCCGAGTTCACGATCAAGAACGCTACGGTGTCCACTTCCTATCCGGGAGCCAGCGCCGCCGAAGTGGAACAGGAGGTGACCGACCGCATCGAGATTGCCATCCAAGAGATGCCGCAAATCGAAAAGCTCGAGTCGGTCTCAAAGCCTGGTTTTTCGCTGGTCAAAGTCGAGATCCTGCCGCAGTATCCGGCCGAGCAGTTGCCGCAGATTTGGGACGAGCTGCGGCGTAAAGTCAACGACGTCACGCCGCAATTGCCTCCCGGCTGCGGGATTCCCTCGGTCGGCGACGACTTCGGCGACGTGTATGGTTTTCTTTTGGCAGTGACCGGCGACGGGTTTTCGTACGACGAATTGGAAAACTATGTCGACGAGATCAAAAAGGAACTGAGCCTGGTCAAAGGCGTGGCTCGCGTCGAGCTGTGGGGCGTGCCGACGCGCTGCATCTATATGGACGTCTCGCAGACGCGACTCTCACAGCTCGGGCTCGGCATGGAGGACATCGAGCGGACGCTGTCGGAGCAGAATCTGGTCGTCCAGTCGGGCAGCTTTGATCTCAACGAAGAACGTTTGCGCATCGATCAAACCGGCGCGTTCACTTCGCCGGAGGACATCGCCAATCTCGCCATTCGCGCCGACGGGACGGCCCAGCAAGGTGCCGCGGCCGAGCTGTTGCGAATTCGCGACATCGCTCATGTGCGGCGGGGCTTCGTCGAGCCGATGGTCACCCAGATGCGTTACAAGAACGGGGAAACGGGCGACTACGCCATGCCCACCATCGGCGTCGCCGTCTCCAATCAATCGGGCGTCAACGTCGTGACGCTCGGTCGCAATCTCGACGCTGCGATGGCCGACCTTCGCGGCGTGCTGCCCGCTGGAATCGAACTGCACAAGATCTCGTGGCAAGCCGATCAGGTCGATGAATCGATCGACGTGTTTGTCGTAAGCCTCATCGAATCGGTCGTTATCGTCGTGGCCGTGCTCTGGATTTTCATGGGCTTTTGGACAGCGACGGTCGTGGGACTATCGGGATTGCTGCTCACGATCATCGGCACTTTTCTGTGCATGAATCTGTGGGGCATCGATCTGCAGCGCATGTCGCTCGGCGCGCTGGTGATCGCCATGGGCATGATGGT
>JBQCEI010000912.1:0-3826 GCA_051960375.1 Aureliella sp.
AGATCGGGATTTGCAGCATCTTGGCCACGTCGGTGGCGTAGGTCGTCGAGCGCGATTCGTCGGCTTCGGTCGTGAAGCCAACCTGGTTGTTGATGATCACGTGCAGCGTGCCGCCGGTCGTGTAGCCCTTGAGCTGGCTGAGGTTGAGCGTCTCCTGCACGATGCCTTCGCCGGCAAACGCCGCATCGCCGTGCATGAGGATCGTCATCGTTTCGGCATGGCGATCGTCGCCGGACCGATCTTGTTTCGCGCGGCAGCGGCCTTGAGCCACCGTGTTGACGTATTCGAGGTGGCTCGGGTTGAAGCAGAGCGAGATGTGGACTTTGGCTCCGGTCGAGGTGGTCCAGTCGCTGCTGTAGCCGAGATGATAGCGCACGTCGCCCGTGCCGCGGTGCATCTCGGGCTCGGGGTCGTCGAATTCCCAGAAGATGCTCTGGGCTCGCTTGGAGAGAATATTGGCCAGCACGTTCAGACGCCCGCGGTGAGCCATGCCCATCACCACGCCTTTGACGTTGTGCTGGCCCGCCTTCTCCAGTGCCAGATCGAGCAGCGGAATGAGGCTTTCGGCGCCTTCGAGCGAGAACGTCTTGGCGCCGACGAATTTGCGGCGCACGAACTCTTCGAAGATCGCGGCATCGGCCAGCCGCGAGTAGATGCGCTGCTGCACTTCTCGCGAAAGTTCGATGCGGTTCTCGCAGCTTTCCATGCGCCGCTGCAACCAATCGCGGATCGTGCGGTTGTCGATGTGCATGAACTGCACGCCGATGCTTCGGCAGTACGTGTTGCGCAGCTTGGTGAGGATGTCCTTGAGCGTGCGGCCGTTGACGTATTTCAGCGTCGGACAAGAGAACGGACGCTCCAGGTCGGTCGAGTTGAGTCCGTACGATTCCGGATCGAGTTCCGGCGGCGCCTGGCGAGCGATCGCCAGCGGATCGAGCTGAGCCATCAAGTGGCCGCGGACGCGGTACTCGCGGACCAGCTGGTCGACGCGGTCTTGCATCGTCGCCAGCCAGAGGGCTTCGTCGCGAATACTCCGGGCGACATCGGTCGCTGATTCGGCTCCGGTCACTGCGCCGGCAGCCAGCGCGCCCTCAGCCACTGCCCCGTCGCTCCCTTGGCCGTTGCCCGCCGTTTGTGTCGCGAGTTGTCCACGCCCGTCGATCTCCGGTTGGGGAGCGGCGGCCAAGGAGAACTCCTCGAAGTAGCGACGCCAACCGGGCGAGACGCTGTTCGGGTCTTGAATGAACTGCACGTACAAATCGTCGATGTAATCGAGGCTATAAGTGTTCATGCTCACGATCAGCTAACGGTGCGTTGTTAAGAGAAGGTTAAAGGTGGTTGGTGGCCTGATGGGTTCAGTGACGCCTCGGTGACGCGGCAATCAACAGCCGGCTGCAGGCTGCACATACCGGCTGAGCGGCCTAGGGGCCGAAGATTTGCCGGCCCAACATCCCAGCGGGGGCGAAAGCATCCGCGGGGTCATCCACGGGATAACGAATCTCAGTGGAACATGTCGACTGCCCTCGACGGAGGACATGAGTGTGAATCGGTAAGGTGACATATAAGCTAAGCCATGCAGGCGCGGCAATGGAGACGCGCCAGCGGCCAAAGCGGATTTCGGGGGGCCCGCCCATCGCCCCGTCCTGTACTGGGTCAAGCTTGCCGTCGAGCCTTCCGTCAAGCAAGCGATCCAGCGACCGGCTGCTCGCCAGCTTGTTCGCACGGAGACACTCAAACTTGCTAACTCGGCTCGCGCCGAGCGCATCTGGTCGACTCCGTGCGAAGCCCGGGCCATCCGGGCTGACTTGTCGCACCCGCTGCTCGGGCGCCGGCTCGGCCGCAAGCCGAAAAGCCGCCGCTGTGTGAAAGCTCGCCGGGGCGGACAAGAGTGAGCGTGCAGAGTCGCGGTCCAGCGAGCGATTGGGGGCAGCAATTGCCGCGGCGAGAGACTGCAGTTTCTTGCAGTGCAGATTCGTGCACGATGTGCGGCTGGGGTGCAAGTTTTTGCAGCGGGGCGATGCGCACGCCAGTGGCAAGCCGAGGTGCTGCGAAGCTGCCTCAGCAAACGCGCTAGTCAGTCGGATGAGGCGCCGCGGTTGGCTTCTGATCGGACGCTGCCGGCGGCCGGCGGCGCTTGCCCAGAAGAGCCAACGCGGCTTGCGTTCATCCGGGGGCTCGCCCGTCGCTTGCTCGCCGCTGGCTTCCGCCGGCGACGGATTCGCTTCTGAGGTCATCCAAGAAGACACTGCTGCCGCTTCGCAATCTAAGCCGCATGCCGTCAGGGTGCAGTTGGCTTGGGAATCTGCGGCCCGTTTGATAGCAATCGCCGACGAAGCGACGCGCAAAAGGGCCAGACGGTGTGATGCTGGTTCCGAGGTGGGGCTGCGGGATGGAGTCACCCAAAGCGGGCGATGGAAAAAGCGGTGCGCCAAAATACCGCTTGTCCAACGGCCGATGGTCGATCGCATCTCCTCGTCTATGATACCGCACCGGCAACTCTTGGCTACCTCACCGAGCTTGCCGCGCGGGCGTCGGGAGGGCAATTTTCGACCGAAAACTTGTCGCCCTCCTACAATAATTCTCGAAGACGGACCAGACGTGTCTGGATGCTTGCGATAGTTACGGCAGTGGCGGCTGGTTGTCCCCCCGACGCCGATTCGCTAGTATCCGATTGGTCTCGTATGTCGGCTGATCAGATAATAAAACGGCGAATCGCGCACCGGCAAGAATCTTGGCTCTCCAACGTTTGAAGGATTGCCAGGCGAAGGGCCGCGAAGGCTCTTCGAGGTCGCAGGGGGAGAAGCAGACGCAGCCGGGTGATGTTTCTCCGAGTGCTGGCGCGAGTGCCTCTTCCAACTGGAATGAGGAGTCTCGCGGCAGAGTGAGTGTTCTCGAAAGAGTGTCCGTTTCGTTATCTTCGACTCAGGGTTTCCAGGGATATGGGTACAGCGAGTAAGACAATGGCCAAGAAAAAAAGTGCAAGTGGAGCGGGGAAAAAGGAAGAAGGTACTCCAGCCGGACTCGAGGCGATTTTCAAAAAAGAGCCCGCGCTGAAGACGACCTTGCAGCAAATTGAAAAGCAGTTCGGTGAAGGCTCGATCATGCCGCTGGGCGGCGAATCGGCGCTGGTCATCAACGGCGTGACCACCGGCAGTCTGTCGCTGGATATCGCCCTGGGCGGCAAGGGCGTTCCGCGTGGACGCATCATCGAGATTTTCGGACCTGAGTCGAGCGGTAAGACAACGCTGGCGCTGCATATCTGTGCCGAAGCGCAAGCCGATGGCGGCATCGCAGCGATCATCGACGCCGAGCACGCTTTCGATCCAAGCTGGGCGAAGAAGATCGGCGTGCAACTGGATACCTTGCTGGTCAGCCAGCCCGGTAGCGGTGAAGAAGCGATGCAGATCTGCGAACACCTGGTCAAGAGCAACGCGGTCGACGTCATCGTCATCGACTCGGTGGCCGCCCTGGTGCCCAGGCAAGAACTCGAAGGCGAGATCGGCCAGTCGCACGTCGGTTTACAAGCTCGCTTGATGAGCCAGTCAATGCGCAAGCTCACTGGCGCCATCGCCAAGAGCAAAGCGGTCGTCATCTTCATCAACCAGATCCGCGAAAAGGTCGGGGTGATGTTCGGCAGCCCGGAAACCACTCCTGGCGGTCGAGCCCTGAAGTTCTACGCTTCGTGCCGCATCGATGTCCGCCGCATCGGCAGCCTCAAAGAAGGCGAAGAGGTGGTCGGCCAGCGTGTGCGCACCAAGATCGTCAAGAATAAGGTCGCTCCGCCGTTCCGCCTGGCCGAGTTCGACATGATGCACACCTCGGGCAT
>JBQCEI010000913.1:0-3749 GCA_051960375.1 Aureliella sp.
TTCCCGCGGTGGCGGGTTAGAGCGGTTAAAATAGTTTCGACCAGTTACTCACCGCGCTCTCCGGGTCCTCCGCGGTAAAAATCTAAGAAGCGCCATCGCCGCGACTCTTCGGTGCGACGTACTTCTCGACAAACTCTTCTGCAAGGTCTCGCAAGTAGGGATCGAGCAGCATCAAAGCTGGCTGCCTGATCGCCTCGGGGACCGAGCCGTAGAAGGCTTCGGCGATCCCGCCGGCGATGCACGCCATCGTATCGGCATCGCCTCCCAGCGAGATCGCATTGCGGACGGCGTCTTCGTAACTATTCGACTCGAGAAAGGCAATGATCGATTGCGGGACCGAGCCCTGGCACGAGACGTCGAACTCGTAGACCTCGCGGATATCGTCCAGCCGCTCGCTCAGGTTGTAGTGGAACTCCTGCTCGAGCTTATCTTTGATGTCGCTTTTCTCATGGCCGGTTCGCGCCAGGAAAACAGCGGCTGCTGTCGCCTGAGCACCCCGGATTCCCTCGGGGTGATTGTGCGTGACCTCGGCGCTCTGCCGAGCCTGCGCGATGACTTCGTCGAGTGAATCGAACGCATATCCGACGGGACTGACGCGCATCGCCGAGCCGTTGCCCCAGCTGTTGTAGGGCTCGCGGAAGCGGCCCGCGGCCCAGCGGATGAACGTTCCGCCATAGCCGACCCGAGGATAGGCATGAAAGAAATCGTGGAACTTGTCGACGTAATTGCCTCCGCGCAAAAGCACCGAAGCGACGGCCAGCGTCAGCACCGTATCGTCGGTAAACCGGCAATACTCGTCGAACAACGGAAAGTCTTTGGTCTTCGTCCCGGCCGCTTCATGGACCGAGCCGATGATGTCGCCGGCGATCGCTCCCAACATGATATGCTCCGGTTGTTTTTTACCGCGGAGGACGCGGAGAGCGCGGAGGAGTGCGTCTCTACGTTAATTAAAAGGAGTGCCGAAAAGCTGGTTACAGTGCCCACGGATATCCGTGTTGGAGAGGCTCATCTGACTTGCGAAGCGATTCGAGTGTTTCAGCGAGCCAGCGGCGTTCAGACTCGCCATATTTTGCTGGCTCTTTCGTCTCTTCGGAAACGATCCACTCGAGCACTTCGATTTGGAGCTCGCGCATCGTCTTACCTTTTCGCGGCTCCCACCACGCGCGTGCTGCGGCTGGGTCCTTCAGCTTGAAATGAGTCGCATAGTGGGGTCGTGTGGCCCGAGCGCGACGGTCGCCCTGTCCTTCGCTATACACCTTGTAGGGTTGCAGGTGGAGGTCGACGATCGCAAAACAGAGCGCACCCACCGTGAAGTTCGTATCCGCTGCGCCGGTGTCGGCAGTCAACGCATATCGCTTATCGTCAAAATGCTGGAACAAGTACGGGAATGACACGGTTCCAAGATCGCACAGTTCTTCGTAGGCATCCCAAACGCGATCTTGAGCCTCGTGATCGTATTGCGGCGGATACTTCGCGCTTGGCCCGCGAATGAGCGGCGCCTTGTTGGGTGAAGCGAGTTGCGCGACTAGTTTTTCGACGCGCTGCTTGGCGGCGGCATCTTCCGCTCGCGCCGGCCAGGGAGCGAAAATCAGTAACAAGACCATCAAAACGAATCGGCTCATAAGTTGCTCCTATCTGGGAACCAACGCGCCCGGTACATTGCCTTTGCTCAGTTTTTTACCGCGGAGAGCGCGGAGGAACTCTCTGCGTCTCTGCGCTAATAAAAAGGAGTACCGAAAAGCTCATCCCCGGGTGCGCACATCGGCGGCTTTCACCAGCGCCCGCCAGTTGCGCCCGATCAACGCCAGGTACGTCAGCAGCATAAACAGATTCAGCATGAGATTCACGGCGCTGACAGTGAATTCCGATGCGCCGACGGCCATGGCGATCTTAGCAATACCGAGCGATGCAAGATAGGCAGCCGCCAGCACGATTCCCGCCGCGATGAACGGGACGCTGGCAGCCTTGCCCGGATGCACCCCCGCCCGCTTGGCCTGGCGATAGAAGGCGGTAGTGGCGATAAGGGCTACGATGAGGATCAACAACATGTTGCAAACACATTCGAGAGATTCTGGATTTCTGGCCTTCCTAGTGTCTTTGTGTCTTGGTGGTGAAATCCGATCGAGCGATCATTGAACCACCAAGACACGAAGACACCAAGAAGGCTTTTCGTCATTGGTCGTCTTCAAGATGTCGCTTGTCGTAGCCGCTTCGGCGCACCGCTGTCGAGGTGAGGAAGGTTTTCAGCTCTGCGTCGCTGATCGCATCATGCGCTCCGGCCGGCGCCGGCGCAATCATCGTTGAATCGATCACCCGCCGCTGGGATTCGTCCGGAGTGAGAATCGTCGCCAGATGAAGCGTTCCTTGCCAGGCCGGATGTTCCGGCGAATAGGGAGCGGACGAATTGTTGATGCACAAGATCTGGAATTCGTTGGGCTGAAAACAAAGAATGCGGGTCGCGTATGGCTCGAGCAATTCGAGGTTGGTTTGGAACATCGGATTGTGCTTGACCCAAAACTGTTGAGGCGTAAGGCCGAGGTCCCAGGCGCAGTGAGCGTAATCGATGATCGCCACTTCAGACTCTACTGGGCTCGGTTCATAGCCGAGCATCAGAAAGCATTCTTCCGGCCCGCCGTCGAGATGGGCCCTGGTCGAGATTTGCTGATCGAAGCGGGCGGCCGACAGGTAGATCAACGTGTTGGCCGTCTGTGCTTGATGGATTGCCGCCATCGCATGCTTGAGCGCGACCATCGTCTCGCGGAAGCGTTGCGAGTCGATCCCGCGGCCGAGGTTGAGCAGGCAGAAGCCCGGTGCGTCAAAGTTTGTTCGGCAAGTGCGCTCGTAGAGCGTCGCGGCAAGCGAGGGAACATCGCGATTGCCGGCCTTGATACAAATCTGGTCTGCTTTCCAAGGAAGACTTGCAACAACCATGCGACTAAGCTCCGGCCATTCGTGTGCGTTTCATGATCGGATGAGCTGGAAAAGGCATTTACTTGCGGAATAGCGTCGCGCTCGCTCCAGCGGCCAGGACGCATATTGCCACGGTCAACGGCATGGCCCAAATCATGCCCCAAAAGTCGGGCGACCAGTCGAGCGACGCCTGCTGGCCGTCGACCTTCAGGCTGGCCTCCCATGCGCGCTTGTTTACCGTCTGACCGGTACTCATCAAGTCGAATACCGGCGCGTCGACCTGGATCGGTCGCTCACCGTCGAGCGTTACCAGGCAAACGTCATCAACCCCCGGCTTCTTCTCCAGCAAGCGCTGTTTCTTGGTTACCTTTCCATGCAGTTTCATTGGAATGGTCGATCGCTTCGCGGTGAACCAGACGTTCGCACTGGCGAAGCACGCGTTCAGCACAACCAGGGCGAGCAGCGTCAGCAACCTAGGTAAGTGCAAAGTAAGCCCCCACGATGAGAAACAGCGAGCCGATGATGATAGCGATTCTTAAAGCGTCGTCGGAAGGTTTGGTGCTGCCGGCGATGTGCATCATCGCGATTCCGGCAAGGAGCGCCCCGAGATTCTGATTGCAGTAGTCCACCTCATCGAACTTCGCTAGGCGAAACACCGTGGATTCGGTTACCGTGCCGCCTGCGATGCAAAGAAGGGTACCAGGCAAAATAGACAGCCCCGCCAGTCGTGCGAACCTGTTCTCTGGGATGAGCGCCAACATCAGAGCCAGAAAAGCCAGCGTACCACCATAGCCGGCCGCGTAATGCCCTAGATAGTCGCGCCGATGCCCAAGCGTGCC